>DASSXJ010000022.1 GCA_035703895.1 bacterium
GGGGGAAGCATCATGAGCCAATGGACCGAAGCAGAGCGCATTCAGGAGGGGGCGCGCATCCGGCGCCAGGTGTTGGGCCCTGCCTATGTGGACCGGGGCAAGACGGAAGCTCAGGCCGATCCATTTTCCCAGCACTTCGTCGACTTCACCACGGAGCACTGCTGGGGCAATGTCTGGGTTCGTCCCGGCCTGAGCCTCAAGACGCGCAGCATGCTGAATCTCGCCATGTTGAGTGTCATGGCGCGTTGGCATGAGCTGGAGGTGCACGTGCGCGGCGCGCTCAACAACGGGGTGACGGAGGAGGAAATCGCCGAGATTCTCCTGCAGGCGGGCGTCTACGCTGGTGTCCCGATCGCCGCCGAGGGGTTCCGGACCGCCAAGCGCGTCATTGATGAGTATCGGAAAGAGCAGAAAGGCTAGCCGCGCGCCGCGATCTGGCAGTGGGGAGGTGAGCATTGGTGACTGATGCGTATACCATCTACGCCGTCCAGTACGCGTCGCGCCAGGCCAGGTCCAACGAAGTCTTCTATGGGGATTTTCACGATTCCCCGTTGCCGATGGCGTACTTCGTGTGGGTCATCACCAATCCAAGCCGGACGGTGGTGGTCGATATCGGATTCACAGTGGAGAGCGGCCGCAAGCGCGGCCGCCAGATGGGCCGGCCGATCGATCAGGGGTTGAGGCTCCTCGGCGTCGATCCGACAGCAGTCGAACACATCATCCTTACACACGTGCATTATGATCACGTCGGGAACCACGCCCTCTTTCCGCGCGCCACATTCTGGATCCAGGACGAGGAGATGCGGGTCTTCACGGGCCGGTACGTCCGCTTCTACCCGTATAACCAATTGGCGGAAGCCGACGATATCTGCGCATTGGTTCGGCTCAACTACGATGGACGGCTGCGCTTCGTCGACGGCGACAAGGAGGTCTGGCCGGGGATTAGCGTGCACAGGGTCGGCGGCCACGCCCCGGGACTCCAGGTCGTGCGAGTCTGGACCAGCCGTGGCTACGCTGTCATCGCCTCTGACGCCATGCATTACTATCGGAACTTGGAGGCGCACATCCCGTTCTATCTCACTCATCACGTCGGCCAGGCTCAGGATGCGCTCGACCGGGTGATGGAGTTGGTCGACTCACCCGCATTGGTGTTTCCTGGTCACGATCCGAGCGTTTCAGATCGCTTCGAGCATGTCCAGGACGGCATTGTGCGCCTGGGCTGAGCCGCCGGGACGGGCGTTATTCGTCGTCTCCCAGATCAGGATTGTTGGCCTGAATCGCCTTCAGCAGTTCGCCGGCCATCTTCGCGTCGAGGCGCCGCACGATCTCGTATTCGCGCATCGCCCCGTCCTTGTTCCCCATGGCCAGATAGGTTCGCGCCATGTACTCGTGGGGGTTTGGATTGTCTGGTGCCAAGCTGATCGCCTGCTTGTAGGCGTCCAGGGCCATGCCGTACTGCTGCGCCTTCCGGCAGCTATGTCCCAAGTTGTTCCAGGCTGCGGCAAACTTCGGCTCGATGCGCACGGCCTGCTTGTACGCCGCGATGGCGAGAAACCACTTCTTCTCCTTTGCGTACATCACTCCTTGGTTGAAGAGGGTCCTCGCCTGCGGGTTGATCTGATCGGAGAGCGAGGAGACCGTAGACCCGCCGCCACCGCCGGTTGATCCACCCCCGGTGGATCCGCCGCCCCCGGTTCCCCCGCCCATCCCGTCGTGGGCGAAGGTCCCAACGGCCGACACGGCGACGGCTGCAGCGAGGGACGCAACAAGCAGACCGCCCTTGAGCGCGAACCCGATCCTGTTCATTTCCCGCACCTCGGGCCTTGAGATTCCGGGCCACGCGCGGACGGGCCCGACACCCTGACCATGCCCGAAGGCTGTCACGCGTCGGTCACGGCGATGTACCAAGTGGCGACGCTTTCACGTTGAGCCGCTGCCCCACCCGCTCTCCGAGATAGGCCCCCTGGCGCACGAGGGTTTCCTGCAAGGCGGGCACGGGCACCACGCGCGGCGGGATCTTGTGAAATGCGGCGAGCGCCGCCGCGGTCCCGGCCGCCTGCCCCATCGCAAACGCTGGCGGCATCACGCGGACGGCGGCCAGCGCCTCGTGCGTGGCGGAGAGCGACCGGCCGGCGACGAGCAGCTGTTCGATCCGGAGCGGGACGAGCGACCGGTACGGGATCTGATAGATGTTGGCCGTCTTCCACTCGCCCGTCGCCCCGCCGCCGTCGTCGGTCGGGCTGTGGATGTCGACCGGGTAGCCGGCCAACGCGATGACGTCCTCGAACTCGCGCCCCTCCGCCAGGTCCTCGAGCGTGAGCGTGTACTCTCCCTGGATCCGGCGGGTCTCCCGCACGCCGATCTGGGTGGCCGTGTCGAGCAGTTCGACGCGTTCGAACCCCGGCAGCCACTTGCGGAAGAACGCCATCAGCGCCCGGACCTGCCGCCGGCCCTCGATCTCCGCCTGGGTCAGATCCCGCGCGTCGGTACCGTAGCGCCGCTGGATCCGGGTCGTGTTGATCCGCCACACCCCGGGGTCGAGGGTCCGGTACATGCCGACGCCGCGGCGGGGGATCGGGAACTCTCCGCGATCGCGGGCCTGCTGCACGAGCGAGGCGAACGGACGGTGATCGTCCGGGTGCGCCCGCACGTACGCCTCGACCCGCTCGTCGTCCACGTTCGCGACGCGGAAGAAGAGCGTCATCGGCTGTGTGAGCCCGTCGCCCGCCCGGCCGATCTGAAACGGGACGCCGGCCCGGGCCGCCACATCCGCGTCGGCCGAGCAGTCGACGGTGACCGAGGCGCGGAGCGCCTGGAGCCCCGACTTGTTGGCCGCGACCACGCCGGTCACGACGCCGTCCTGGACCGTCGTGTCCACGACGAAGGTGTGCAGCAAGAGCTCGACGCCCGCCTCGAGACACATCTCCATCGCCACCATCTTGACCGCCTCGGGATTGAACGGCGTCACCTTGTCGTGTCCGTATACGATGAAGCCGCAGTACGCGGTGCCCGAGGCGATCTTCGAAGGATGGAGCGCCCCCCCGATCCGCTCCATCCTATGTATTATCTCTTCGAAGATCCCCTTGATGAGCTGCGTCCGTCCATCGAGGCTGTATGAGGTCATGCAGGGGCCGACGAGGCCGGCCGTGAGGTTGCCTCCCAGAAAGCCGTACCGCTCGACGAGGAGCGTGCGCGCTCCATTGCGCGCGCTTGCGATCGCCGCGGCGAGTCCCGCCGGCCCGCTCCCGACCACCATCACGTCCGCGGTCGCCGCGACGGGCAGGTCCTTCTCGTATCGGATCGATGAGGGCATGTTCCTCTCCTCCATTTAGGTCGGCAGCACGGTCGACAATCCGGCGGCATCGCGCATGCTGAATTCGATCTCCTGCATCACCTCATCCGGCAGGCGTACCCCCGACGCTCCCGCCGCCTCCGTGATCTCCCGGGGAGTGCGGGCGCCGACGAGTGCTGTCGTGACGACGGGATGCGCGAGCACCCAGGCCAGCGCGAGCTGCGGCAGCGTGACGCCGCGTCGCTGCGCGATCGTCGCGAGCCGCTCCACGACGTCGAGGTTCCGGCCCAGGTGCTCGGGGGTGAGCAAGGCCTGACCGAAGAGCGTGCCTGCGGCCCGCCAGTCCGTCGGCTCGAACACGTTCGACCGGGTGAGGGTCCCGGTGAGCAGGCCGTGGGCGAGGGGACCGTACGCCATCACCCCGCACCCGAGCGCCCGGCACACCCCAAAAGTCTCGCGCGCCCAGCGTTCATCGAACAGGCTGAAGCTGACCTGGCTGGCTGCGAGGGGCACGCCGCGGAGCCCGGCCGCGCATGCGCGGAGCTGGGCCGCGTGGAAGTTCGAGACGCCGACGAAGCACGCCTTGCCGGCCCGGACGAACTGCTCGAGCGCGCCCGCGGTCTCTTCCATCGGCGTGCCCGGGTCCGGCCAGTGGATGAGGTACAGATCGACGTAGTCGGTGCCGAGCCGCCTGAGGCTTGCGTCGATCTGCGCTTCCAGGTTGCGCCGGCCGCTGTCGCGGCCCGTCACGACGCTCTTGGCATCCCACACCAGCCCGCCTTTGGTGACGATCGCGACATCCTTTCTCCGGCCCTCGAGGCCGCGTCCCAGCAGCTCCTCGGCGTGCCCGTTCCCGTATGACGGCGCCGTATCGAAGCAGGTGACGCCGGCATCGCATGCCGCGCGGATGGCGTCCAGCGCGGCGCGGTCGTCGCTCGGGCCGTACCGCGCGCCGCCGATCGGCCACGTCCCGAGTCCGATCGTGGAGATCGTCAGCGATGTGGTGCCAAACGCGCGATGTTCCATGACGCTCCCTCCCCTGATGTGTCCGTTACTCGGACACGATGCGCGGGTCGAGGTAATCGCGCAGCGTGTCGCCGAACTGTCCGATCGCGATCACCACGAGGCTCAGGGCGATTCCCGGCATCGTCGAGATCCACCAGGCGCTGCTCAGATAATTTCTGCCGTTGGCGATGATCAGCCCCCAGGACGGGTGGTCGGGCGGCGCCCCGAGCCCCAAGAAGCTCAGCGAGGCCTCGGCCAGGATGACGAGGCCCATCTCGACGGTCGCCACGACGATCAGCGGGGTCACCGCGAAAGGGACGAGGTGGCGCGACACGAGCCGCGCGGCGTCGACCCCGGTGGCGTGCGCCGCCATGACGAACTCGCGCTCCTTCGTCACGAGCGTCGACGCCCGGGCCACCCGCGCAAAGGTGACCCACCGGGTCACGGACAGGGTGATGATGACGTTCGCGA
>DASSXJ010000023.1 GCA_035703895.1 bacterium
CTCGCCGATCTACGCCGGCGCATCGCGGCGACGCGCTGGCCTGACAAGGAGCAGGTCACCGACGAGACCCAGGGCGTGCGGCTCGCGACCATGCACAGTCTCGCGCAGTACTGGCAGACCGGCCACGACTGGCGGAAAGTCGAGGCGCGGCTCAACGCCTTGCCGCAATTCATGATCGAGATCGATGGGCTCGACATCCATTTCATCCATGTTCGATCGAAGCATGAGAAGGCGTTGCCGATGATCGTCACGCACGGATGGCCCGGCTCGGTCATCGAGCAGCTGAAGATTGTCGATCCGCTCACCGATCCCACGGCCCATGGCGCGAGCGCATCGGACGCCTTCGATTTGGTGATTCCGTCGCTGCCGGGCTACGGCTTCTCCGGGAAGCCGACGGCGCCCGGGTGGAACCCGGTCAGCATCGCCAAGGCGTGGGCGACGCTGATGCAACGCCTAGGCTACACAAAGTACGTGGCGCAGGGTGGTGACTGGGGCAACGCCGTTTCCGAGGTGATGGCCCTGCAACAGCCGCCGGGATTGCTCGGTATTCACACCAACATGGCCGCCACCGTTCCCCCCGATGTGTCGAAGGCACTCGCGGTTGGCGGCCCGCCGCCGACCGGCCTCTCACCTGATGAAAAACACGCGTGGGATCAACTCGACGACTTCTACAAGAATGGGTTGGGCTACGCCCTCGAGATGAACAACCGCCCGCAGACGTTGTACGGAATCGCCGATTCTCCGGTTGGCCTTGCGGCGTGGATGATCGACCATGACATTCGCAGCTACCTAATGATCGCGCGCGCTATCGACGGCAAGCCGGAAGGGCTGACGCGGGACGACATCCTCGACAACGTCACGCTCTACTGGCTGACGAACACCGCGATCTCCTCAGCACGCCTCTACTGGGACACCCGGCATAATCTTCCAGCCGGCGGCTTCTTCGATGTGCGGGGCATCAAGATCCCGGTCGCCGTGAGTGCTTTCGCCGAAGAGATCTACCAGGCGCCGAAGAGTTGGGCTGAGAAGGCGTATCCCAAGCTCATCCACTACAACAGGTTCTCCAAGGGCACGCATTTTGCGGCCTGGGAACAGCCGAAGCTGTTTGTGGACGAACTTCGCGCGGCATTCAAATCGCTGCGCTAAGGCCTGCTTGGAGACGACCCCTTGCCGCTTAGCGTATGGTGTCGCCAGCCTTCCGCTCGGTACCCCCGTCGAGTTGGAAATCATCCTCGACGTCGGTCACAATGTGCCTCAAGAGGCTCCGCAGGCGTTTGCCAAGGCTGTCGTTGATGCCGATGGTTATTGAGAGGGTTATTGATCGGTTGGGATCTACGAACAACAGGATACACATTATCTGGAGGTGGATGATGAAACTGACCTGGATGAAAGTGACGATGATCATGCTTCTGGGCGTGCTCGTCGCGGGCCCGCTCGGAGGGACCCACTACGCCGCCGCTCAGAACTCCCCCGGGGTGGACAAAGCGCTCGAGGCAGCCACAACCGCCAACACCAAGGCAGCGACGACCTGGCAAAAGGCGATGACGAAGATGGGCATGATGGGCAAGATGCCCATGACCACCAACGAGAAGGCGATGATGGACGAGATGAGCATGGTGACGGACATGAGCAAGAACCTGGTGGACGCGAACAAGCAGCTCATCGAAGCGATCAAAGCAATGCGCGGGGGAAGCAAGGTCAAGTAATCGTCGCAGGCGAGGCGGCGGGGCCGGCCGGGTGGCTTTTTCAACGCCAAGGGAGTCTTCATTCCGGTGGCCGTAAGCGTCTTTCCTAGCGAGCAATATCAAGCCCCGCGGAGTTGGACAGATTGGGCTACGCTAAGAAATTCTCGGGCAGATATGCGCACCGGACCATCAAGGGCGGCATCGGGCACAATCTGCCTCAAGAAGCTCCGCAGGCCTTTGCCAAAGCGATCGTCGACGTCGACCGTTATTGATCGGTTGTGCGCCCGACCCGAGATGACATCTGTCTTCTAAAAGACGCCCAGTTGGCGGAATGCCGCCTGCTCGGCGGGGTGGAGCAAGCCATAACTCCAGTCCATGGCGTCGCGGAGGGTGTGATGCCGCCCCAGTACATCCCGCGCTTCTTCCGTGGACAAGAGGGCCTGCCCTTGAAGCCGAGCGAGCATCGTCGTCGGCGACAGCACGCGGCTGCGGGCTGCGGCGATGCGAATCGCGAGCGGGAGGCCGTCGAGCCGGTGCAGGAGCGCGGCGAGGGCGTGCGTGTCCGCCGGGGTGAGCGCAAGCTCTGGCTGGATGCGCCGTGCGTGTTCCAGAAAGAGGGCCGCCGCCGGCGCCTGCTCCACGGTGGCCAGGTCCGGGGCGCGCAGATCGGGCAGGGCGAGCCCGGCCAGGGGAACCTGATGTTCCAGGCGGAGCTTCAACGGTTCGCGGCTCGTGACCAATACCTTGAGCGCCGGGGCTGCGGCCAACAGCTCCGCCACCCGAGCCGCTGCGGGCAAGAGATGCTCAAAATTATCCAAGACCAGTAGGAGGTGGCGGTTCCTGAGATACGCGGCGACTCGCTCCGCCGGTGAAAGAGCGGCGGCCTCCTCGAGCCCGAGGGCTTGTCCGATCGCGGCGTCGATCTCGGCGGGGTTATGGAGGGGTGCGAGGTCGACAAACCAGACCCCATCGCGGAACGCCGGCTGGACGTCCCGGGCCGCCGCCAGGGCCAGGCGTGTCTTCCCGATGCCACCCGGGCCCGTCAGCGTGACGAGGCGCGCCGACTCGCCGAAGAGGTGCGCGCGAACGGCCTCCATCTCGCGCTCCCGGCCGAATAGTCGCGAGGGATCAGATAGAACCGTGGACGGCAGCGCGCCGAGGGTGAGCGACGCGGCGTCCGGTCTGGCCCGGCCCGCCCGGTGGCGCGACTTGATCATCGTCCCCTCCCATGCATTTGCAGAACGACGATGTTGTTTGTTAGTATTCCGCTGGGGATTCGTCCCGGCAATTCACCGCGTCGCGCCTGCCTGGCCAGTTGTCTGTGAACAGCTAGATTTTCCTCGAGATAGGTGCCGGCCTCCCCTTGCTCCTCTGCGGAGTTGAGCATGTCCAAGCGACGTCGAGAATCCCAGGGCGCGCCTCGCAGGACGCCACCGAAGGCTCGGGGGACGCTGCCCTTGACGCTCCTGTCCGACCCGACGCCTCTGATCGGCCGCGACCGCGAACTGGAGGTCTTGCACCAGTACCTGCTCGGCGAGACTGTGCGCCTCTTGACTTTGACAGGTCCGGGCGGCGTCGGGAAGACACGGCTCGCGGTCGCAGCGGCCCGCTGCGTAGAGTCGGCCTTTCCCGATGGGGTATGGTTTGTCGATCTGGTGCCGCTTCGGGATCCCACCCACATCGACGCCGCGATCGCCCAGGCGTTGCAGCTCGGAGAGACCACCGCTCATTCCTCCCAGGAGCGGATCACCGCATACTTGAAACACCGCCGCGTTCTGCTCGTCCTGGATAACTTCGAACACGTTCTCCCCGCCGCGCCCCGGGTCGGTGAGTTGGTGGCCACCTGCCCGCACCTGAAGGTGCTCGTCACGAGCCGCGAGCCGCTGAATCTTCGGTTGGAGCACGTGATGGTTTTGGCGGGACTCGCGTTGCCCGATCTTGCCCGGCCAACCCCCGAGAGCGTCGCCCGAGCAGCCTCATCGGCGCTCTTTTTGGAGCGGGCCAGGTTGGTCCAGCCCGATTTTGCCCCCACGCCTGCGGACGCCCAGGCGATCGCCGAGCTGGTACACCGGCTCGACGGGATGCCCCTGGCCATCCAGATCGCGGCGGCTAGCAGTCGCGCCTTGTCGCCGGCAGCGATGCTGGAACGATTGCAGGGGCCGGCCTTACTCTCGATGGAAGAGACGCGCGACGCCCCGGCCCGGCATCACACCCTTCGGGACACGATTGAGTGGAGCCACGCCTTGTTGACCAGCAGCGAGGAGATGCTGTTTCGACAGCTGGGCATATTCGCGGGGGGATGGGCGCTCGACGCCGCAGAGGAGATCGTCCAGGGATGGGACCCGGTGGTCCCCCTCTGGCGCGTGCTCGGGGCGCTCGTGGAGAAGAGTCTGGTACAGACCGAAGGCGTCAACGGCGCCGATCGACGGTACCGGATGCTGGAGACGATCCGCGAGTACGCGCTGGAACGGTTGGGGGCGAGCGGGGAGCTCGACACCGCACGACAGCGGCACGCTGCCTACTACCTCGCCCTAGCGGAGCGCGCGGAACCGGAGGTGTGGGGTCCGGAGGAACGGGCGTGGCTGCGGCGGGTGGAGCAGGAGCGTGAGAACTTCCGCGCCGCGCTGCGGTGGGCCACGGACCGGGGAGATGGCGAAACGGCCATGCGCCTCGCGGGGGCGCTCGCCTACTTCTGGTGGGCACTCGGCAACCTGCGGGAAGGGCGCCGGTGGTTGGAGCAGGCGCTTGCGCTGGGCCCGGATATCCCTTCGCGATTCCGCGCGAGGGCGCTCGAGGGCGTCGCCACCCTCGCGTCATCCCTGGGCGACCATCCTGCGGCTCGGGGGCTTCTCCAGCACGCAGTAGAATTCGCGAGGGCCCTCGGCGACTCGGCCGGGACGGCCCGCGCCCTCACCCGGCTCGGTATGGTCGCCGCGTTCGAGGGGGACGCTCGGGAGGCGCAGACGCTGCTGGAGCGGAGCCTCGCCTTGTGGCAGGAGGAACACGATCTACGGTGGCAGGCACACACGTTATTCCTCTTGGGGGGGGCGCGTATACTCCTGGACGATCTCGGGCGGGCCGAGGCCGCCCTCACCGCGAGCCTCGACCTCTCCCGCACACTGGGGAACAGGCGCATGGCGGCGGCCGACATGAGTGAACTCGCCCGCGTCAAGCTCAAGCGAGGAGACGACGCGGGAGCCGCCGTGCTGGCGGGCTCGGCACTCAATTGGGCACGCGAGCAGGCGCCCTTGCGCGCGTGGTGGTTTACGGTGGCAGCCGCCGCGTTGGTCAGCGCTCACCTCGGCCACCTCGACCATGCCGTGCGGCTGTTGGCCGCGGGGGAGGCATGGAGCGAGTCGACGGGCGACGTCCTTGCCTTTGGATCCCGCGTTCGAGAGGAACAAGAGAAGATCACGGCCCAGGCTCGCGATCAGATGGACGGGTCGGAGTATCGCACGGCGGTGACAGAAGGACGCACGCTGTCGGTGGACGAGGTGGCCGATTTGGCGCGGGCCGGTCTTGAGCCGTTCGCGGGCACCGGTCCGGAGGGCGCCACCACGACCGGCGGGGCGCAGCCCCGCGCGTTCCTCAGCAGCCGGGAGCAAGCGATCCTGCGCCTCGTCGCCGAGGGGCTGCTGAACAAACAGATCGCGACCTCGCTCGGCATCGGAGAACGCACCGTGAAATCGCATCTCACGTCGGCGATGCGAAAACTGGGCGTGGACACTCGCGCGCACGCGGCGGTTGCGGCGGTGCAACGCGGCCTGCTGTAGTCCTCCTTGGCGCGGGCCAAGACCCGAATGCGGCCCCCGATCAGCGATTCGAGAAGACGGGGAAGTAACAACTTCGTTAACGCGGAGCGAGTTGGGAATGTCCACGAGAAGACACCGGTTCACTATGTCAGTGGATAGGCCGGGGTGGAACGGGTTCGAGAAACAAACGAGGTGGGTACGATGCAGAAGATTCTAGCGGCGGTCGTTTTGGCTGTGAGTCTCGCGTTTGCGTCGAGCGTAACGTTTGCGGGTGCCCGTGGGGTTGAAGTATCGGCGTCGCCGACGGAGCCCGCGGGTCAAGGCTATGACACGGGATACGGCACCGTGGTGCAGCCACAGCATCCGGCTTTGGGCGTGCAGTTTCCCTTATAAGGTGGGCACACGGTCCGCCGTTAACGCCCGAGCCGATCGGAGCGAGTCTTAGGCGTAAGTGCCCCGGCCCTCAGGGGAAAGAGATGGCGAGGTTGACCATCGACGCGTTCTGCAAGAATGTGCTGTAGCTTGGATGGGCAGCCGCGTATGCGAGAGAAATCGATAATCTGATCTGAAGACCCTCGATGACGGTCTTGCTGCAACGAACCCCGGTTGGGGAGTGGTGAGCGGTCCATCAACGCCTGCTTCTTCTACGGCCTGAGCCCCTTGAGTGTCGTGTGGGGCAGCTCATTCTTCAGCAATTCCCAAGGTAGGCCAGTCGGGAATGCCCAGAGTGGTGATCGAGTTTAATAACTATCCTTCCGTGCAGTTCGAAGAATGAAAAGCATAAAGAAGCGTGTCATGAGCAAATCTCTCGAAGGAAAGATCGCCCTTGTCACAGGCGGGAGCCGTGGCATCGGCAGGGCCATCGCCCTGCGTCTCGGGCGCGACG
>DASSXJ010000024.1 GCA_035703895.1 bacterium
CCTCATCGTGGCGCCGGCGCGGGGGGGTCGTTGATCCGATCGATCGCGCGCTCGAGACGGTCGAGGACCCGATCCTTTCCCAGGACGTCGATCAACTCGAACAGACCGGGGCCGACCGTTTTACCCGTCAGGGCCACCCTGAGCGGGTGAATCACCGACTTACCCTGGACGCCGAGGCGCTCCGCCGCCCCCCGAATGGCGCCTTCAATCCCCTGCGGGTCCCACGCCCGCGTGGCGGCCAGGGCATCCCGGACGTTCCGCAGTAGATCTGAGGTCCCGGGAGCGGCCAGATACCTGGCGATGGCCTGCGGGTCGAATTCGACCCGGGGTTGGAAAAAGAAGTCTCCATAGGTCAGAATGTCACGTGGGACCCGCAGGCGCTCGCCCATGATTGCCACCACGCGGCCGACGTACGCCCGCTGCTCAGGGGTCACTTCTCCATCGAGCAACCCCTTCTCCCTGAGGGTATCGATGACGAGATCGATAACCCGATCCGGATTCTGCCGGTACGCGGCCTGCATGTAGACGCCGTTCATCCAATTGAGCTTCTGCACGTCGAACACGGCGCCGCTCTTGCCCATCTCTTCGATGCGAAACCGCTCGATGAGCTCGGGGACGGTGAACAGTTCGCGTCCGTCCTCAGGGTACCACCCCATCAACGCAAAGAAGTTCACCAGCGCCTCCGGCAGGATCCCCTGACCGGCGTACTCGCGGACCGAGGTATCTCCGTGCCGCTTGCTGAGTTTCTTTCGATCCACGCCCAGGAGGACGGGGAGGTGGGCTACCCGGGGCGCCTCCCACCCCAACGCTTCGTACATCAGGAATTGCCGGGGCGTGTTCGAGAGATGCTCTGAGCCCCGCACGATGTCGGTGATCTGCATCCCGTGATCGTCGACGACGTTGGCGAAGTTGTACAAGGGACTCCCGTCGGACCGCTGCACGATGAAATCGTCCAGATCCGCCGGATCGAACTCCACCCGGCCGAGCACCAGGTCGTGCACAATGATCCGAGGGTGATCCTCGGGCACGCGAAACCGAAGCGTCGAGGTGCGTCCCTCTGCCTCCCGCCGTCCCCGCTCTTCCGGCGTCAGGTTCCGGCAGCGGCCGGAGTACCGGGGAGGACGGTGCTCAGCGGCGGCGAGTTGGCGATCCGCCTCGAGCTCCTCACGCGTGCAGTAGCACGGATACGCGGCCCCCCCTTCGACCAAGACCTGCGCGTGAGCGTGGTACAGCGGGCCCCGCTCGGTCTGCCGGTACGGACCGTACGGGCCACCGACGTCGGGCCCCTCGTCCCAATCGATCCCCAGCCACCGGAGATCCTCCAGGATCGACCGCTCAAACTCCTCGGTGGAGCGGCTGCGGTCGGTGTCCTCGATCCGCAGGACGAACTGTCCTTTCGCGTGGCGGGCAAAGAGCCAGTTGAAGAAGGCCATCCAGGCGCCGCCCACATGAAGATACCCGGTTGGGCTCGGGGCGTATCGGGTCCGAACCATCATGGAGCCAGAGTAGCACACAGCCTCGCGGAGGCGCAAATTGACGGGCTAGGTGAACAGCGTGCTCACCGATTCGTTGAGGTGGATGTTGCGGATCGCGCGCGCGATCAGCGGGGCCGCGGAGAGGATTCGAATCTTGTCGGTCATGGCCTCGGGCGCGATCGGGATGCTGTTCGTGAATGCGAACTCCCGCACGTCCTCGCGCGCGAGGGTCCGCGCGACCGGACCGACGAGCACCGCGTGCGTCGCGCACACGTACGCTTCGGGCCGCGCGCCGTGCTGCATGACAGCGTCCAGCGCGCTGGCGATCGTGCCCCCGGTCGACACGATGCGATCGATCAGGATGGGAATCCGGTCCTCGACCTCGCCCACGACCTGGACGGTCTGCTTGACGTCGGGCCCGAGCCGACGTTGGAACACGACCGCGAGGGGCATCCGCAGCCGCTCGGACAAACGGTAGGCCACTTTGACGGCGCCGTCGTCGGGAGCCACGATGACCGCGGGGCCGATCGTCTTCGTCTGCAGATACTCGGTGAACAGCGGGAGCGCGCGCAGGTGATCCACGGGAATATTGAAGAAGCCCTCGATCTGATCAGCGTCCAGGTCCAGCGCCAGGATGCGATGCACCCCCGCGCTCTGGAGCAGGTCCGCCACGAGCCGGCCTGTGATCGGCTCACGCGGCGCGTGCTTTTTGTCCTGGCGCGCGTAGCCGTAGTAGGGCATCACCGCCGTGATCCGGCCGGCCGAGGCCCGACGCAGCGCGTCCACCATGACGAGCAACTCGATGAGGTTCTCGTTGACCGGCGGGCAGGTGGGCTGGATCACGAAGGTGTCGACGCCGCGCACGCTCTCTTCGAAGCGCGCGTAGATCTCCCCGTCCTCAAATCGCCGGATCGTCACGCGCCCGAGGGACAAGCCCAGCTCGGAGGCCACCTCCTGCCCGAGCGCGCGATTGGCCGAACCGCAAAAGATCTTCAGCGTGCCTGCACCAGGAACCGGATCGCGGTGCGCTCCTCGCCGTCGATCTGCACTTTGGTAAAGGCGGGGATCGCGATCAAATCGATGCCGTTGGGGGCCACGAATCCGCGTGTAATGGCAATGGCCTTGACAGCCTGATTCACCGCGCCCGCCCCGATCGCCTGCACCTCGACCGAGCCTTTCTCACGCAACACCGCAGCGAGGGCACCGGCGACGGCCTTCGGCTTCGAGTCGGCTGAAACCTTCAGCACTTCCCCCATGCCGCGCCTGCTCCTTCGCCTGGGGCCGCGCTCCCGGCCGGGTGCCGGCCCCTATTCCATGATTCTGCGAGGAACTCCTCCTCCTCATAATGCCCCGCGCCGCATTCGCCAGGACAGCGATCATCGCCGTCGCGCCTGCCAGCGGTGCAGACACACCGCAGCGATAAACTGCGGGATCGCGAGCTGCCGGCGCGCTCGGCTCGGCTGGCGGATGAGCCGGTAACACCACTCCAACCCCAGGTTCTGCATCACGCGGGGAGCCCGCCGCACCCGACCGGCCCACACGTCCAGCACGCCGCCGACTCCGATCCCGAGCGGGACCGCAAGCGCAGCCAGGTGCCGGTCGAGCCACCGTTCCTGGCGGGGACTGCCGAGTCCGACGAGCAAGAGCGTTGGGGCGGCCTCCCGGATCGCCGTCGTGACGGCCGTCTCCTCCTCGGGGCCAAAGTACCCATGCAGTGCTGCTGCCACGTGGATCCCCGGATACCAGCGGCGGAGGTTGGCGGCGGCCTCCGCTGCGACGCCCGGGGCGCCGCCGATCAGGCACACCCGCCACCCACGCTGGGCGGCCGCCCCGCAGAGCCGTCCCGCCAAATCGATCCCCGCCACCCGCCCGGGCAGCGATCGGCCGAGCCGGCGCGCGCCCCACACCACGCCTACCCCATCGGCGACGACGAGCGCCGCCCGGCGGAGAATCTCCTGGAGATCGGGGGCGTGGCGGGCACGCATGACGAGCTCGACGTTGGCCGTCACGATGAGGTGCGGCCCCGGTTCGTCCACCATCGCGGCGGCGGCCTGGACCGCCCCCTCCAGATCGACCGGATCGAACGGAACCCCGAGCACGTCGACGCGATTCATGAGAGAAGGCCGGCCATCAAGTCGGGCGCGAGGCGGGCGCGCGCCCGAAGCGGCGCGACGGCTGCCAGGAGCCGCGCGCGCCGTGCGCCGAGGTCGGCTATGGCGGCGTCGATGAGCCGCGTGAGCGGCTCTGCGGTGAGGTCGGCAAGATCGAGGAGCGGCTCGCCGAGTTCGCGAGCGAATCCGGTGACTTTTGGATCGTACGTCAACGCCACGAACGGCACACCCTGAGTCGCGGCGAAGATCAGCGCGTGCAGCCGCACCCCGACGAGGAGACGCAGGTGGCCGACAAGGGCCAGCATCTCGCCGGGGCTCGCCCGGGTACGCACCACGTGCGCGCTTGGACCGATCTGCGCGGCCACCCGCTCGGCAACGTCAAGATCGCCGGGCCAGTGCATCGGGAGGCAGATCCAGCGCGCGCCGTGGCGCTCGGCCACGGCGCGCGCGGCGGCCGACACCGCCTCACCCCACGAATCGTTCCGCCACGACCGCAATGCGAGGCCAAAGTGATTCCCGTCCCCCCACTGCGACCGCTCAGCCAGCACGCGCGGCGAGGCCTCCGGCGCGAGCAGGAGCGCCGGATCTCCCGCAACCACCGTGGGAGGTCGGTCCACGCCGAGCGAGATGAGCGCGGCCAGGGACTCTGGATCCCGGAGGGTGATGAGGTCGACTCCGTTCAATACCCGGCGGGCCGCCGTCCGCACCGCGCGGCCGCGGAGCGGCCCGATCCCCTGCGCATAGACCGCCGTCCGGCGGGACAATCGCCTGGCCAGACCCAACACTCCGAGATAGTACCAGGGGCTGCGCCAGCTCGTCGCATCCTGGAAGAGGCTGCCTCCGCCCGATAGAAAGAGATCGCACCCTTTCAGCGTCCGCACGAGATCTCCGGGCCGCGCACGGGAGACCCCCTCGACCCCAAGGGCGCGGGCGGTCGCATGAGGCGAACGGGAGAGCACGGCGATTTCGATGCCGGGGCGTCGCTGCCGGAGCGCGGCCACGGTCGCCGTCAGCACCGCTTCATCGCCCAGATTGTCAAACCCATAGTAGCCGGAGAGGACCACCCGGCTCATCGCATGGGCGGCGTTCCGGCGGGCACCAATCGTTCTCGCTCAGGGGCATGAGCGGTACGGGGCTCTCGCGACCACCAACGCCGGCTCCACAGCAGCAGGATGACGAACACCGCGCCGATGATCGACCCGAAGATCAATGCGTAGACGGTCCGCAGCATCACGTACACCAACGGGGTGTGAATATGGGAAAAGGAGTTCACGAGACCGACCTGACCAATCGCGCCGATGAGCGCCGCCGGGAGGACCCAGCGGCGAAGTCCGAGCGCTGACAGCGCAAACGCGAGCACCATAAAGGGGTGCCCGATCAGGTACTCCTTGGTTCGAGGGCGCGCGACGACGAGATGTTCGAGGATGATGCGGCTCTTCAGCTCGAGTCCCCCGAGAACCGGCAGCCCGGCGTTTCCGGTGCGGCCGAGCGCGAACACCGCGGCGAGGCCGATGACGATGACGGCGATGCCGTACTCGAGCAGGAGCGGCTGACGCGCCCACGCGCGGAGGCGCGACCACAGTTCCCCACGTGGCGCGTCCGCCGCGGCCAGCACCAACCCGAACACCACGATCGGGATGAGGTGGGCGGGTTTGACCCCCAGAAACCCTCGGATCTCCAGCATGAACGCCCACTGGCTGAGGAGGCCGGCGACCATGACGCCGCCGAGCGCCGTCATCGCCGACAGGCCCCACAACCGCAGGAGGCTGTGACCGATCAGCCCAGCCGCTGGCCCGGCCCACGGCTGAGCCGCGCGCTCGTCCTGGGAGAACGCCGCGATCAGCGAGAGCGTGGGGAACGCCAGGGCTGCGACCAGCGCGAGGATCTGACTCCACAACGTCCCATGGTGCACGGCAAGCACGGCCGCGGTCACTACCATGCCCGCCGCGACGCCGCCGTAGAGGACGCGGAGCGAGACGGGGCGAGCGAGGATCGCGGCTACCTGCGCGATCGCGATCGCCGCCGCAGCGAGCGTGCCGAGCGCCATGAGGGCAAACCACACCGGCGGGACCCTGACGTCCGGCAGGGGCGCAGCCTTCCCCATCCGGTAGCCCGCGCGCTCGAGATCGTCCTTGATCGAGCCGACGTAATCCAGGTTCGCCTGGAGCTCGTCCACCGCGGCCGACGTGTTGAGGAACGGTCGCACGTACAGGACGCGGACGTTTCGCTCCCGCGCCGCGAGCACATACTTGTCGCGCGCCTCGTCCGGCGCAAGGCCGGACAGTTCCTCGGGGGTGAGGCTGAACACCCGAAGAACATTCGGCATCACCTTTTGGGCCAAGGCGAGGTCACCCCGCTGCCGGCGCCGGGCGGTGAAGCTTTCGATTTGCCCAAAGATGTAGCCGGACGTCTTCATCTGCTCGGCGACGTCGGGAATGAGCAGGTCGTATCCGAGGACTTGGTTGCCGTCAAAAATCAGGGTGAACCGCTCCCCCAGGTCCCGCAACCGGGCAAAGAACGCGGCCAACCCCTCGGGGGTCACTTCATGGAAGTTCTTGAGCCGCGCTTCGACCGCAAGGTGGTGCGAGCGGATCTCCTCGACGTCCCCACGAAGCAGCCCAAACGTTGCCTCTTCGATATCGAGGCCGCGTCCTTGAATCTCGAGCACCGGTCCGCTGCCTTCGAGCATGGCGATGCGCGCCGATCCGCTGTGGGAGGGGAGTTGCGCGGCCAGCCCCGCGCGGACCTGTTCCAGAACGGACGGGGGGCCCACGGCGTAGGTATTGCCCGGGCGAATCCGACCGGCGCGCACCAGATCGCCGAACGGACCGGCCACCGAGCCTGCGCGCGCCGCGTTCATGATGTCGGCACCGGTCATGTACGTCACACGACCGGCGTCCTGGAGGCGCTTGAGAGAGCTCGCATAGAGGGTGACGCTTCGGGCCCCCGCCCGCCGCACCGCTTCATAGAACGCGTCACGATCCGCGCCTGTGCGCCGGGCCAGGGTGGTCCAATCGTCGCCGTCCACCGTGATCTCGACCGTCCGGTAGGACTGTTCGAGTCGATACCGGTGGACGAGGACAATCCCGGCGGCGCCCAATCCCAGCGCCGCGCACAGTGCGAGGACGGGATACCGAGCCCAGAGCCACCGTACCTGCATCACGGACCTGTTGCGGCCTCGAGCAGCAGCCGCCCCTCCCCTACCTGAACGTCCGTAAGCCGAAGCCCCAATGGCAGCGCCGGGATGCGCAGCACCGATGGGACACGCGTCGTCAGCTGCCCCCCAAATGCCAGGGAGGCGACTCCGGTCAGCGTGGCCCGATCCAGGATGAGGTCGAGCGAGTCGTGCCCGCTCAGCGCAAGACGTCCGCTGCCCTCGACGGCGACATCGGTCCCCAGGACACGCACCGAGCCCCGCACAAACACCCGGCCTGATCGGAGCTCCAGGGTGTCGATGCGGACTCCCGGCTGTCGCGCGAAGGCGCGGGCGAGGGCCTCCTGTGACATCGTCCCCTGCGCGTGCCCGTATCCGATCGAGCGGATCACGAGGGCGCGATCGGCGTACAGCGCGTGGGGGTCCACGCGCAGCCGGCGAAACGTCGCGCTGAACTGGTCCAGGTGGAGGTCCCCCGTCTGCACATCACGGGCGAGCACGGTCATGTGATCCACGCTCCCCCACAACGGCCCGGACGGCGGCCACGTATCGAGCGCGACGTCGACCTGGTGGGTCCCGAGCTGCGTCCGAAGGGATTCCCTGAGCGCGCCGGCGGCGACGGCAGGGGCCGCGAGGTTCGCGCCGACGGCCGCCGCGAGGACGCCCACCGACCACCGCCACAGGAGCCCTGGCCGGCGGAGCGGGGCCACCACTAGGACCCTGCCGCGGGGCCGGCGTTCGACCGCCCGGCCCCCCGTGGGGGGGCACCGGCCGGGACGTCCGGGCGCGAGGGGGACCCACTGGGCGCCGGCGACCGTTCGAGCCGGAGCGCCGCATTGATGAACGCGTCCAGGTCACCGTCGAGGACCGCCTGAACGTTGCCGGTCTCGATACCGGTCCGGTGGTCCTTCACTAACGTATAAGGATGGAGCACGTACGAGCGGATCTGGTTTCCCCAGGCAACATCCCGATGCTCTCCGCGCAGAGCGGAGATCTTCTCCTGCTGCGCTTCATGCTGAAGTTCGTACAGGCGGGCCTGGAGCAACTTCATCGCGGTGAGCTTGTTGGCGTGCTGCGAGCGTTCATTCTGGCACTGCACCACGATCCCGGTGGGCAGATGCGTGATCCGCACGGCCGTCTCGACCTTGTTGACGTTTTGGCCGCCGGCGCCTCCCGATCGGTAGGTGTCGATCCGGAGCTCGTCATCTTTCACCTGGACTTCGGTAGCCTCCACTTCGGGGATCACATCGACGAGGGCAAATGAGGTGTGACGCCGGTGCGCGGCGTCGAACGGAGAGAGACGCACCAGGCGATGCACGCCCCGCTCCTCGCGGAGGTAGCCGTAGGCATTCGGCCCCGTGACGATCACGGTGACGCTTTTCATTCCCGCTTCCTCGCCGGGGGAGATGTCCACGACCTCTGTGCGGTAGTCGTGCGCTTCCGCCCAACGCAGGTACATCCGCAGGAGCATCTCGACCCAGTCCTGGGACTCGGTCCCGCCTGCCCCCGCGTGGATCGAGAGGATGCCGTTGCGCGCATCGTGTTCGCCGCTGAGCAAAGTGGTCAACTCGAGACGATCGATCGACTCGCCGAGCGTCCGAACCTCGTGCTCGACGTCGGCGAGGGTGCCGGCATCCTCTCCGGTCGCCAGATCGATGAGTTCCAGCAGGTCGGCCACCTCGTGCTCGAGGCGGTTTACCCCCTCGATCCTGGACCGCAGCGCCGCGACTTCCCGAGACGTGCGCCGAGCCGTCTCCGCATCCGCCCAAAATGCCGGCTGTTGCATCTGCCGCTCGAGATCAGTGAGACGGCCTTGCTGGCGGGGAAGGTCAAAGGTGCCTCCCGATGTTCCCGACGCGCTCTCGGTAGGCGCCAAGCATCCGTTTGAGTTCCTCGATTGTCACGCTGGTGTCCTCCCTGCTCGATCGCCGCGGCACCACGGCGCTCGGAGCGCGTGCCCGGTGCACGGCCGACGCCTATTATAACACCTTCTATGAACGCGTTAGACCTGGTCAGTTCACTATATGCCCTTCGCGGATACGATTAAGTCTCGGAGACACCACTTACGATGGCGATATCAAAAACCCCAGGAGCACATTTCCCGCCCCGTGGGCGACCGCGAGGGCGGGAACCTGTGCCCACCGCGTGCGAACCACTCCCAGCGCGACTCCGGCGCAGAGCGCCCACACCATAGCTTCCGCGCCGCGCGGAGACGCTGCGGCGGCGCCGAGAAGCGCCGACCAGGCCACGGCCGTCTTCCACCCGTGCCATGCCACCGCGTCGGCAAAGACCAGACCTCGAAGCCACCATTCCAGTGCCAGGCCGATGACCAGGATCTCCACGGCGGTCCCCTTCCACCACCCGCCTCGCGGAATCGGCAGGTCGAGGACCCCGCCGTGGCTCGCGAAGGCATGGCGCACGATCAGTACGACCATGCCCACAAAGGCCAACGCGACCGTCGTGGCGGGGACGAAGCTTCTGATCCTGAACCCGAGTTCCGCGCGGGACCGCCCCAGGCTGAGGAGTGCCACGACTGCCAAGAGCGCCACAAACGGGAGCGGGACGGCCAGTGCGCGATACCACCACTCTCCCACGGTGAACACCGCGAGGGGGAGCGCCGAGTCGATCAGGAGGCGAGCGAACCCGGGGGTCCCCAACTCTGCCGCGACGAACGCGAGCCCGCGCGGCGACACCAGACCCACGGCGACGAGTACAGCGGCCCAGCCGAAGGTATCGCCGATCCGCGCGTAGACGGTGAGCCCGCGAATCGGCGCCACGCGAGCGGTGAGAACCCCGCGTGTCCCAAGAGGGAGTTCGCCGAGCACGCGTCCGACCGGATCGAAGATCGCGCTGATCCCCTCGTTGGCGGCGCGCACCAGGTACCGCCCCTCTTCGATCGCCCGAAACGGCGCGAGCGCCGCGTGCTGGGCCGGGGCCGTGCGGCCGTCGAACCAGGCGTCGTTCGTGACGACCGCAAGCAGGTCCGCCCCCCGCAGGGCCGACCGCCGGGCGATGTCGGGAAAGATGCTTTCGAAGCAGATGGCGACGCCGATCCTGGCCTGCGGCGTCGGCAGGAGCGCCGGAGCACGCCCCGGTTGTTCCCCCGCTTCGGCAAACGGGACGAGGCGAACTTTGTCGTATCGGCCGGTGAGCGTCCCGGACGGCGCCAGCGAGAACACCGAATTGGTGCGGGCCCCCTCGAAGCTGGTGGCGATCACGGACACGCGATCGCGGCGCGCCCACGAGCCAATCGTCCTCAACCCCCCGCCGGCGCCGAGCAGATCCACCGGAGAGGCAGTCTCGGGCCACACAATGAGTACGGCGCCTCGCCCGGCGGCTTCGTGGGTCAGTTGCCGCAGTGCGGCCAAGTCCCGCTCCACGGTCGCGGACCCTAGCCCGGGTCGCGTTGAGAAGTTGGGCTGCACTGCCGCCGCCGTGAAGGTGGTCGGAGATGGATGGCGCAGAGCACTGACCCCCCACAGCACCGCTGCGGCCACGATCGCGATGGAAACGCACACGGGGACCGGCTCCGCCCGCCGCGTGAGCACCGCGTAGAGCACCCCGTTGACCAGCGCGACGAGAAACGTGACGCCGTAGATCCCGGTGATCGAGGCGATCTGAATGACGGGGATGGCGTGATGCTGGGACGCACCCAAGAGGGCCCACGGGAAGCCAAGCGGCCCCTGGCTCCGCAGGAACTCCACCGCGGTCCAGACCGTGGCGATCCAGAGGAAGATCCACGGACCGTCGTGGTCGCGCTCGACCCAGTTGAGCGCGAGCACCGCGAGCGCCGGAAAGATCGCAACCAGCGCGGCGGTCAGGCCCCACACCGCTCCTCCAAAGGTGGTGATCCACCACAGCGCGGCGCCGTAGGCCGTGAACCCCCAGAGGTATCCTAACGAGAACGCGGCGCGGGGCGATCGGTGGCGAACGGCCAAGAGGAGCGGGACAAGGGCGATCCACGCCAGGAATCCGAGATCCGCCGACGGCAGGGCCAAGGCGAACTCGCCGCCGGAGGCGACGACCGCGAGGAGCTGAGGAAGACGAACGGGGGAATCGGGCCGCGGGCCCACGGCGGGAGCGACCCCGAGCACGCGCCCGCTACGCACCCCCGGGTGCGCTCGACTGACCTGCGCGCGATCGGGCGCTACTCGTTACGCCCATGGCACTTCTTGTACTTCTTTCCGCTCCCGCACGGACACGGATCGTTTCGCCCGACTTTCGCCGCCCGCACCTGCACCGCGGCACCGCCGGCCTGGCTTCGGGCACGGTCGCCGTCACCATCCTCCCGCATGACTCGATAGGCGGGGCGGGACGGCTGGACCGGCATGGCCGCAGCGGGTTGCACTTGCACGATGTAGAGGAACTTGACCGTCTCTTCGAGCACATCGTGCTTGAGCTGCTCGAAGAGGGCGTACCCTTCTTTCTGATACTCGATGAGCGGGTTGGCCTGTCCGTAGGCGCGCAGGCCGATCCCCTCGCGCAACGCGTCCATCGCGTACAGGTGGTCGATCCATTTGCGATCCAGGGTTTGCAGCAGGACCAGCCGCTCGAGCTCGCGCATGGTCTCCGCGCCGATGGACTGGACCTTCGCCTCGTACGCCCCCAGCGCCGCAGTACGGAGCCGTTCTTTGACCTCCGAGGCATCCATATCCCGGAGTAAAGCTTCCGACAGATCGCCCGGAAGGGGGAAGATCGTGCGGGCCTCTGCGAGGAGCCCGTCGAGATCCCACTCCTCAGGGCGCGCCTCTGTGGAACAGAACCCGTCGACCATCTCGCCCACGAGCGTCTCGATGAAGTTCAGGACGTTCTCTCGAACGGCCTCGCCCTCGAGGATCTTGCGCCGCTCGGCGTAGATGACCTTCCGCTGCACGTTCATCACGTCGTCGTACTCGAGGACGTGTTTGCGCATGTCGAAATGGTAGGATTCGACCTTCTTTTGCGCCCCCTCGATCTGCCGGGTCACCATGCCGTGCTCGATGGGCACGTCATCCTCGATGCCGAGCCGCTCCATGATCCCGGCGATCCGCTCGCCGGCGAACAGCCGCATCAACTCATCATCGAGCGCGACGTAGAATCGGGATGAGCCCGCATCCCCCTGCCGGCCGGCCCGGCCCCGGAGCTGGTTGTCGATTCGCCGGGCCTCGTGCCGCTCGGTCCCGATAATGTGGAGCCCGCCCATGCTCCGGACCCGGTCGGCATCCTCTTCGTTGGGGGGATTGCCGCCCAGGATGATATCGACGCCGCGACCGGCCATGTTGGTGGCAATCGTGATCGCCCCGGCGCGGCCGGCCTGGGCGATGATCTCCGCCTCCTTCTCGTGGTACTTCGCGTTCAGCACCTGATGGGGCACGCCGCGACGGCGGAGGAGCGCGGAGAGGGCCTCGCTCTTCTCGATCGAGCGGGTCCCGACCAGGACCGGCCGACGCTTTTTGTACCACTCCTCAAGTTCGCTCGCCACCGCCTGGATCTTGGCCTTCTCGTGCTTGTAGATCAGGTCGGGAAGGTCCTGACGGATCATCGGCCGGTGCGTCGGGATCGCCACGACCGGAAGGTTGTAGATCTGCGTCAGCTCGGCCTCCTCGGTCTTGGCGGTCCCCGTCATGCCGGCGAGCTTGTGGTACATCCGGAAGTAGTTTTGGAACGTGATCGTCGCCAGCGTTTGGCTCTCTTTCTCGATCTTGACGCCTTCTCTGGCCTCGATCGCCTGGTGGAGCCCGTCGCTGTACCGCCGCCCGAACATGAGTCGCCCCGTGAATTCATCGACGATGATCACCTGGCCGTCTTTGACGACGTACTCCACATCGCGATGATACAGGGTATGCGCCCTTAGCGATTGTTGAGCGTGGTGCATCAACTCGATGTGCTGAGGATCCGTCAGGTTGTCGATCCTGAGGAGCCCCTCGAGGGTGGTCACGCCCTCTTCGGTCAGCGTGGCCGTCCGAAGCTTCTCGTCCACTCGGTAGTCACGCTCCGCCTGGAGCCTCGGGATGAGTTTGGCGAATTGGTAATAAAGGTCCGTCGACTCTTCGACCTGACCGGAAATGATGAGCGGCGTACGCGCCTCGTCGATGAGGATGAAGTCCACCTCGTCGACGATCGCGTAGTGCAGTTCCCGCTGGGCCAGATCCTCCCGGCGGATCACCATGTTGTCCCGGAGATAATCGAACCCGAACTCGTTGTTGGTCCCATACGTGATGTCGGCGAGGTAGGCCTCACGACGGGGCACGGGGCGGAAGTGGTTGAGGCGCTCGTCGCCGTGCCGGGTCGGATCTTCGTACGTTGGATCGTAGAGCCCGGCGAACTCGTGCGTGATCACCCCGACGCGCAGCCCCAGCAGCGAGTAGATGGGGCCCATCCACCCGGCGCCCATCCGGGACAGGTAATCGTTGGGGGTGACGAGGTGTCCCCCCCGTCCCTCGAGGGCGTTCAGCACGAGCGGCAGCGTTGCGACGAGGGTCTTCCCCTCGCCGGTCTTCATCTCCGCGATCTTCCCACTGAAGAGCACGCCCCCGCCGATCAGCTGCACGTCATGATGCCGCTGGTGGAGGGTCCGCTTGCTGGCCTCGCGCACGAGCGCGAACGTCTCGGGCATGAGCGACTCGAGCGGCTCCGTTTGGGCGCGCTCGCGCAATTCGTCCATCTTGCCGCGCAGCGCCGCGTCGGAGAGTCCCTCGAACTCAGGCTCCAGCGCGTTCACCTGCGGGACCAACGACTCCCGCAGCTGTTTGACGATTCGCTCGCTCGGATCGCCGAGCAGCGATTGGAACAGCTTTAACATGGACAGCTCCCGGTGGCAAACGCCAGCCTTTGAGGGAAACGCTCTACCACCTGATAACCTTCCTCATTATAATCCACGCGACAAGGACCCCCCGCACACCGGCCGGCCGGGTGATCGGGCGCCGGATGCGCCTCACCGGGGCGAGAGACCGAGCTTGCGGGCGAGCGACGCGGCGGTGTCGTCGTGGAGGACCCGGACCCGCTCGAGCGTAAACGGCCGGCTCTCCAACGTGACAAATCCCGGCCGTGTCGTGAGCGCGCCACGATACCCCAGCGTATCGAGGAGGTGCTCGAGCGCGGTGCTGTATCGACCCGCCGGGTAGGCGAAGAAGGTGACGGGCCGTCCTGTCCATCCTTCGATCGTCTTCCGGCTCTGGACCAGCTCGCGGCGGGCGGCGTCCGGCGGGAGCAGAGAGAAATCGATGTGATGAACCCCGTGGGACTCGATCTCCATCCCAGATGCGGCCATCTCCCGAATCTGGGGGACGGTGAGGTGGTCCCGTGTGCCCACCGACGACGTTACCACGAAGAAAGTGGCCGTGAACCCGAACCGGCGCAACTGCGGGAACACGACGCTGTAGTTGTCCTCATACCCGTCGTCGAAGGTCAGGATGACGCGTCGCGCCGGCAGCGGGGTGTGTTGATCGAGGGACTCCCGGATGGCGCCAAGGGGCATGGATTGGTACCCCGCCGCCCGGAGCACCGCCAGTTGCGCTTCGAACGTCGGCTCCATGACCGTGAGACCGACGGTAATGGGATCGTGGGCAGACAGCTGCGGGTCCACCCGATGGTACATCAGCACCGGGATCCCATGCGAGCCCCCGGGGCCCTGGGCGGCGGCGGGACCGACCCCGACCAGCGCCCCCAACACGATCACCCCGATGAGGAGTCGCCACGCGCGCACGATGCCCCGCCCTACCGTGCCCCGATCCAGCCGACGAGCCGGTTGACCGCATCCAGCACGGCCCGAACCACGGCATCCCGCGGGTCGTCCCGGACGATCGCGGCGCCGCTGAAGAGTTCTTCCTCCGGGCCCGCCCAGGTGACGAGGACCAGCGCCACCTGTTGGGTGGCCAGCGTGACCACGGTCGCCATCTTGAGCTGAAACACTCCTTCGGACCTGAGGTACAACTCGACCGCTCGAAGCGTGGCCAGACCGACGACCTCCGGTCCGTTGGCCGCGCCGGGAGGGCCGGAGGCCGCCCCCTCATAGGTCAGCCCCTCATACTCGAGGCGCACGCGTGCCTCGAGCGCCTCGCGGAGCACCGACACCGTCAACCCGACCACCTTCAGGCGCGCCCGAAGCGGCGCCGGGCCCGGTTGGGCCTGCCCCGGGCGCAGGAGCGCCACCCGGATCTGGGAAGGCTCCAGGGTCACGCCCAGTTCCGCGCCGACGGCGGCGATGACATCCGCAGCCAGGACCCGCGCGGTCCGGTCCGCAGATCCCAACACGTGGACTTCGTCGATTCGCCCGTCGTCTCCAAGCTCCACCCGTGCGGCCGACACCCCGTGAAGTCGCCGGATGACCGCCTCTGCGTCTCGCGCCAGAGAGCGACGTTCTCGCTGCTCCATGACTCCTCCTTACGCCTCAGGCTCGATCAACCCATAACTGCCCTGCGCGCGGCGGTAGACGACATTGACCTCGAGGGTCTCGGAGTTCCGAAACATGAAAAACGTGTGGCCGAGGAGTTCCATCTGGATCGCGGCCTCCTCGGGCGTCATCGGCTTCATCTCGAAGCGCTTCCGGCGGGAGATCTGGACCGGCCCGTCCTCCGTGTCCGGGGGAGGCGCCCGCAGGGCCGCCTCGGCCGCGGCGACTTCCTGTTGCTTCCGCCGACCCGCCAGCGTCCGCCGGCGCGTGATCACCCGACTCTTGAACTTGCTGATCTGCTTGTCGAGTTTGTCGATGACGAGGTCAATCGAGGCATACATGTCCTGGCTGGCCTCCTCGCCTCGCAACACCAGGCCATCTCCCCATACCGTGATCTCGACGATCTGATTCCGCCCGGCATGCGGCTCCACTCGCAGCCACGCCTGCGCCTTCTGCACGTGTTCGAAGTGCTTCACGAGCCGCCCCACTTTTTCGGTCACGCGCGCGCGCAGGGCCTCGCTCACGTCGATGTTTCGCCCGGCCACGATGATGTTCATGGAGCCTCCCTCACAACTGCCAACGCCGGCGCAACTGAGCCAACCCTCCCCGCTGATCAAGTTCTTGAATCACCGCTGAGGTGAACGCGAGGAGATCCGGCGCCCGTGGCCGGACCACAACGACGAGCGGCATGTCGACCCAGGACCCCGTCGACATCCGGAGACGCGGATGGGTCCGCGCATACGCAGCCACCAACGGCAGATCGACCACCGCGGCCTGCACGGTGCCGCGCGCGACCGCCCCCAATGCCTCGAGCGGTTGGTACTCGACCACAGCCAGCGTGGCGCCCAGTCGCTCTGCCACCGCCTGGCCGCGACTCCGCGCCTGCACTGCGACCCGGACGTTCCGCAGGGACCCGTCCGGAGCCGGTGTCTGTTTCTCGCGCCAGAGGATCGCCTGGCGCATCACGTAGTATGGCGTTGAGGCCGGGCCCGGCGCCCCCTCGGCCTCCCACTCGCTGATCAGGAGGTCCGCGTCGACATCCCCCGCGCGCGCCGCCGCCCTCGGTGTATCGATCACCTCGAGCCGCACCCCCAGCGCCGCGGCGAGGAGACCGGCGAGGTCCATCTCAAAACCTTGGGGGGCGCCCTGATCCCGAAACGCCAGTGGGGGGTACGTGAGATCCGACGCGACCCGCAGCACGCCGGCGCGCTTGATCGCCGCCACCACAGGTCCCTGCGCGCTGGGATGGGGCGCCGGTGGGAGCGGCGGCCGGCCGGCGCCGCCCGAACTGCACGCGGCGATGAGGAACACGGCCATTCCGGCCAGCGCCACACGCGGGCAGTGGTCCCGCATCGACCGCGGACCCTGGGGCGCGGGTCGTATCACGAGGAGGGGCAATCGAAAGACCTACATCACGCGCTGCTGGGCGCGCATCTCCCTGAAGCAGTCCTGGCAGTAGACGGGTCGATCCTCCCGAGGACGAAACGGGACCTGCGTCTTCGTTCCGCACTTTGCGCAGACGGCGTCGAACATCTCACGCGGCATCCCTGTCGCTCCCTCGCGGGACCGCTTTCTCGCGTCCCGGCAGTCCTTGCATCGCAGAGGCTCGTTGGTAAACCCCTTCTTCGCGTAGAACTCCTGCTCTCCGGCGGTAAAGACGAACTCCTTGCCGCAGTCGAGGCAGTGCAGGGCTTTGTCGACAAATGGCATCCGACATACCCCCTGGGACCGACTCGGCCTCACGCCGAGCACTAGGCTTGCCTTTAATTATACGATTGCCGTTCAAATGGTGACAAGGGCGGCAGCCCCGGAAGGATGTCCGCCCGGCCCGCCGAACCCGTCATCATGACGCAATTCACGGCACGATGGCCGCTTATCGCTGTTGCAGCGGTGGCCGCCGGCGTGTTGGTCATCGCCCCGATCTCGCTGGACCGGGCCGCGGGCCAGCCCGAATACGCCCTCTATTACAGTTTCGACGTCCCATTGTCGATCGGCGGAATCACGCTGTCGGATGACGGTACGAAAAAGACCTTTAACGGATCCCTGCGCGGCACGCTCGGTGGGGTCCAGGTCATCGATGCCAAGTACACATACGCAAACGGCGCCAGCCCGCACGCGGGGGGCGGGGCATTCTCGATGACCACGAAGGCCGGAGCGTTCAAGGACGGCCAGATCCTGATGACCACCGACGGGAAGCAAACCACGCTCTTGTTCTTCGGGATGTATCTCGGCGCGCACGTGTCGTTTACCATCCTGGGTCCGGGCGATCAGATCGGCGGGACCGGCGTGACCACGAGCGGGCTCGCCGAGACGAACTTTCGCTCCCACGAACAGTATGTCATGGCCGTCCGAGACGCAACCGCGCCGCTTGCCCCGGCCGCGCGCGACCAGGTTGTCGCCCAGGCCGACCAGAACCTCCGGTTGGTGCGAGAGTACCAGCAGCGCGCCCCTCACTGACTCCGCCGGCGCGGTTCATCGCAGCAAGAACCCATCGGGAAGCGGGTCATCGGGGTCCACCACGAACGTGTGGAACCCGGTGATGGCGGCGGTCCCGGTCACCTCGGGCACGGCCGCGCGGTAGGGACCGACGGTCGTCGCCTCGATCAGACGGCCGGTGAAGCGGGTGCCCGCGAGACTCTCGTTGACAAAAGGATCCTCCAACCCGAGGCGGCCGGTCGACCAACGCGCAGCCATGAGTGCCGAGGTGCACGTTCCGCAGGGGGACCGATCGACCTGGTTGTCGGCGAACACGGTGAGGCTCGTGACGTGTGCACCGGGGCGCTGCGGTGGCCACGAGATGACGACGCCGTAGAGGTCGCGGATCTCGGGCTGCTCGGGGTGGACGACTTCGAGCGCCGCTCCCACCGCCGCTTTGACCGCGGCGCTCCATGAGACGAGGGACGGCAACGGCGCGGGGGAGACGCCGAGTCCGACCTTCGGGCCATCGACCAGGACATAGAACGCGCCGCCGTACGCCACGGTGACGGGAACGGTTCCCACGGCGGGAACGGCCACGGACCGATCCGCATACGCAAACGAGGGGACGTTGACGATGGTGACCTCCCGGACGCGCCCCCCGTCGATGCGAGCGCGTGCGCGGACCACCCCCGCCGGCGTGTCCAGGGTCACCACCGTTTCCGGGGCCACGATGGCGTGCTGTCCCGTCTCCAAGAGCACCGTCACGAGGCCGATCACCCCGTGCCCGCACATCGTGCTGTAGCCCTCGTTGTGCATGAAGAGGACTCCGGCGTGGGCCTCTTTGGTCACCGGCGGCGTGAGCACACAGCCATACATATCCCGATGCCCGCGCGGTTCCCACATCAAGAGGCGGCGCAGGTGATCCAGGTGTTCCCGCATATAGCGACGCCGGGCCAGCAGCGTCGGGCCGGGAATCGGCGGCACGCCCCCGGTAATGATCCGCAGCGGCTCTCCCGCCGCATGGCAATCGATCGTCTGGAGAACGTGCGCATAGCGCATCCCGGTGCATTCGTGGCCGGCCCGCCGTTTCCCGCGCGACGCCGCGTGGAAGGGAGATGTTGCCCCGGCCGCTAAACAGCCAGAGATGACCAAGCGGTTTCATACCCCTCAAGAAGTGGCCGAGCTGCTCCGTGTGTCCTCCGCGGCCATCCTCCGGCTGCTGCGCCGGGGAGACCTCCCCGCGGTGCGGGTCGGCCGGGCCTGGCGGGTCGACGACGCCGAGCTGCAGCGTTGGCTCCGGCGCCGACGCTGGCCGACCGGACGGCGGGACAACGGACGGGGGGAACCCTGTCTGTGCGGGTGCGGCCGGCACACGCTGACGCGTGGGGCGCGGTTTCTCCCCGGCCACGACGGGAAGCTGGTCCACAGGTTGATGACGGACGAGGGGTTGACCTTCGAGGCCGCCCGGAAAGCGGTCCGCCAGGTTCAGCGGCCGCGGATTCAGGAGCGGCTGTTCTAATCAGAGCCGCACGGTCGATGCGATGGGTGCTGGTCATGCTGCTGATGTCCATCGTGGAGGCCGGTTTCGTGGCCGCGCAACCGGTCGCGGCCCAGTCCCCCGAGGGCGCCGCCGACATTAAGGATGGCAACGGCAAGAGGCTCGGCCGCGCGACGTTTTCGACGTTGCCCGGCGGGGGTGTGTGGATCCAGGCGGAGGTCGCGGGGCTGACTCCCGGTGTGCACGGGATCGCGATTCATGAGCACGGGGTCTGCCAGGGACCGGACTTCGCATCCGCCGGCGGTCACTTCAACCCGCGAGGGCGCCAGCATGGTCTGGCGCATCGAGAAGGCGCGCACGCCGGCGACCTGCCCAACTTGGTCGCCGACGACGCGGGCAAGACGCGCTACGAAGCGGCCGACGTCCGCATCACGCTCGGCGACGGTCCCAACAGTCTCTTCAAATCTGGCGGGACGTCACTCGTCATTCACGCGGCGCCCGACGACCAACTGACGGATCCGGACGGCCGCGCCGGTCCAGGGATCGCGTGCGGGGTCATCTCCCGAAAGGGAATCAAGGAGGGTCGCTCATGAGTGTCGCGCTCATCACCGGGACCAGCACGGGCATCGGCCGCGCGACCGCCCTGCATCTCGCGCGCCTGGGGTTCGGTGTGTATGCGGGACTGCGCACCGTCGAATCCGGCGCGGAACTTATGCAGTCCGCGAGGGCCGAATCGCTGCGGCTTGCACCCGTCGTCCTCGACGTGAATGACGACGACTCGGTTCGCCGGGGCGTCGGGACGGTGCTCGACGCGGGGGGCAGGATCGACGTCCTCGTGAACAACGCGGGTATCGGAGGCGGCGGGGCCATTGAAGACGTCCCACTCGACTTCGCCAAGGGCATGTTCGAGACGAACTACTTCGGTGCGATCCGAATGATCCAGGCGGTCCTCCCCGATATGCGGGCGCGCCGCGCCGGCACAATCGTCAATGTCAGCTCCATGGCCGGACGCGTGGCGCTCGCGAGCCAGGGGCACTACTCCGCGGCCAAGCACGCACTGGGAGCCGCCAGCCTGATCCTCGCCCAAGAGGTGGGGGCGTTCGGTATCCGGGTCGTCGTGATCGAGCCCGGCGTGGTGCGCACGCCCATCTGGAACAAGGCGAAACGCTTCACCGATGACGCGTCACCCTACTACGATCACAGACGCCGTCTGGGAATGCTGTTTGAGAGGATTCTGACGCGGAACCCGACGCTGCCCGAGGAAGTGGCCGAGGTGATCGGACACGCCATCGCCACCGACCGACCCCGTCTGCGCTACCTGGTGGGCGCGGACGCCGAGGCGCTCGTACGTGGCCGCGAGGCGCTCTCGGACGAAGAGGTGATAGCAGACGCCACTGCGGTGACCGATGCCGAGCACATCGAGACGATGCGGCGTCGATACGGTATCGATCTATCGTAAAGATTCGGCGCTGAGACGCGTCATCGCCCGGCCTTGCGCCCCCAGGCCGTCACCATCGTGAACGAGGTCGCCACGCCCCCGGGTGCGTCGAGGGCCTCCAGAGCGGCATCGAGGCGGCGCGCGGCTATCAGGCCGCCGGCGACCACGCGATCCCGCACCTGTTCGAACGTCAGCCGAAAGAACTCGACCTCAGGAGTTCCGCAGCGAAGGCGGTGCGCCACGCGGCTCGAGCCCACTTCGGTCAACCCGGCTGCCGCCAGGGCTTCGGGCAGCGCGCGGCCGTAGTCCGGGACAGCGCCGGTTCCTTCGGTCAACGCGCGCAACGCCGTGAGCGCCTCGGCGAACGCCGTTTGGGGCGGGTCCACACCCGCGCTTGACCAGTCGGTGTCTTCGGCCACCAGCCACCCGCCCGAGCGCAGGCCTCCGACCATGTTCGCCAGCGCTCGCTTTCGATCCGGAAGGTGCTTGAGCAGCAGGCGCGCGTGCACGAGGTCGAACGCATCCGCGGGTAGATCGTCCGAGATAATGTTGTGGCGCCTGACCTCCAAGTTCGGGTGCCCGCCGGGATCGAGGTTGCGAATGTCGATGTCCGTGGCGACGACGAAGCCATCGGGGGCGACACGACGCGCCAGCCAGCGCGCTATCGAGCCGGAGCCGGCGCCTGCCTCCAGGCAACGGCACCCCCGTTCGATCCCGCACCGCTCTAACGCCGCGATGGTTCCCGGATCCCACAGCCGCTCGAGCGTGACGAGCCGGTGACGCTCGCGCTCCCACGTGTGCGGGTACAGGTAGTCGGTCATCGCGAACACCCGTGGGCGTCGGGCCGCCTCATGACGCCTCGCGCCTCGACTGAACTAGTCCAAATACTGCTCTATTGAGCAGATAGATCATCGTGCCCAACGGTGAATTGTGGGTAAAACTAAGCGAAAGGAGGGACACACATGCGAATACCAATGGCATTTGTCCTTGCCATCATTCTGATCCCGGCCCTTGGACTCGCCGGAGTCGGCCAAGCCCAGGCTCAACCCCTGCAAGTCTCGCCGGTCCCCATCTGGGGTATCGTGCTGGGGACGGTCATCGTCGCCGGGCTCCTCTACCTGCTCGTGCACGGCCCTGACGATGTCTACTACCGGTATCCCTACTACGGTGAATACTACCAATATTACTACCGTCCGTATTACCGGCCGTACATAGGCTACTATGTCGCGTCCGGGCCGATCATCGTAGTCGCGCCGGCGATTGCCGGGGTCGTGCTTGGGGTCGTCGTCGTCAACAATTTCGAATACATCCTGACACGTGACGACTACGGACATCTGTATCGCTATCCCTACTACGGCCCGTACCGCCAGTACTATTATCGAGCAACGTATCGGCCGTACACGGGCACCTATGCGAGAATCTATCAGAGTGCTCCGCTGCGGCAGGGTGATCGCCGCTGGGACACTGACAGGCGAGATCTTGCACCGGCCTTCCAACGCCCGCAGAGGCAGCCGAACCCAGGCTACCAACGGCCTCAGCACGAGCGGCAGCCCAATCCAAGCGAGAATGGTGGTCGGGGCAACTCGGGCGGCCCCCGCAACCCCGAGCAGAGGTGCGGACACCCCCAGGATCAGCCCTGCCCCAACGACAAACCGCATCAGTAACACTCGGCATTCTGGCATCGGCCCCGTCTGGAGCCCACGGTAAGCACAGACGGGGCCGAGCCGTTTCTCGTCTCGACGGAGCGAACGCCCCGAGGCGCCTCACGCGGCACGAGTTCAGCCGAAAAGAGCGCTTGTGCCATTTATGTCCATGCCGAGTGAACATGCCGCGCGCGCAGACGCGGTGCGAGGATTGACTTTCGCGGCGCGTCACCTAAAATGAGGGCATGGAACGACGACCGATAGTGGACCTGCGGCGCTCGTTTGGAGGCCGCGTGCATGAGGCGCGACGAGCTGCTCGGATCAGCCAGGCGGAGCTCGCGAAGCGCCTCGGACTGCGGAGCGGTGTGGCCGTCGGAGATTGGGAGCGCGGTAAGGCGCTCCCAAAGTTCGAGACGTTCATGCGCCTGTGCGAGGCCCTTAACCAATCGCCCGCGTATTTCATCGAGGGGTACCGCGACCGGCCGGCCAAGGGGCGTGTCGAGACGATCCAGGATGCCGTCGACACGCTCGAAGCGAAACTGGGGCAGCGCCATCTCGAACTGATTCACCGTCTCGAGCACCTCCCTGTGGAGATCGGGCGCAGTATCGCTCCCGAGGAGCTTCGCGCGGCGCTCGAGCAGATGCGCTGCGACGATCCGGCGACTGTGGAAGCGCGACTCGGCGCGGCCCTCCCGCAGCGTCACGGCGGCCGTGACGATCAGTCCTCGCTGGCGCGCGAGGCGTTCCGGCAGGGGTGGGAAGCAGCGCACGATGAGGTCCGCCAGTGGCTGCACCGGCGGGGCCGCGCCGTGTGACCATCTCGCGGTTGTTCGTCTACGGAACGTTGAGAGATGACGCGGTGGTCCAGGAACTCCTGGGCCACCGCTTGTTTGGGCGGCCGGCGGTGCTCACCGGATTCCGCCGGACGGTCGACCCGGCGATCGGATATCCCGTGATCCATCCCGCACCAGACGCGACGGTCCCCGGGACGCTGCTCGACGGCGTAGACACGGAGGCCCTGGCGATTCTCGACGCCTACGAAGGCATCCACTACCGGAGGATCACAGTCGAAGTCGTGACGCTCGACGGTCGCGCACTCGACGCCTACGTTTACGTCCCGGCGGCAGTCTAGCGCCGCTCCACCCCCGGCTGCGGCGCGTACCGGGTCACCGCCTGCCGGATTCGGGTCAGTGCCTCGGTGATCGCGTCGATCGAGTTCGCGTAGCTCAGCCGGAGGTAGCCCTCGCCGTGGGCGCCGAACGCGGTGCCGGACAGCACGGCCACGCCCGCTTCCCGGAGCAGGTAGTCCTGGAGCTGGACCGTATTCGGATCGATCGTGCGCACATTGGGAAATGCGTAGAACGCCCCGGGGGGCCGGAGGCACGTGACCCCGGGCAGCCCGTTCAGCCCAGTGGTAATCACGTCGCGCCGCCGCCGAAACTCCGCGACCATTCGATCAACGCAGTCCTGGGGACCCCGCAACGCCGCGATGCCCGCGATTTGCGTGAACGCCGCCGTGCACGAGTTGGAGTTCACCATCAGTTGGGTGATTCGGGCG
>DASSXJ010000025.1 GCA_035703895.1 bacterium
ATCCAGTGACGCCGGGCGTGTGCAGGATGTTACGCGGCACGTTGCCTCACACGACAGCCCCCGCCGCCTCCCGGTAGACGTCCAGCGTCCGTGCTGCCGTCGCGGCCCAGGGAAAGGCCCGCGCCCGCGCCGCGCCCGAGAGTTGGGTCTCGGTGGCCACGTGCGCTTCTGCGGGTTTGTCCCCGACGGAGCCCTGCCCGCCCTGATCACCGGTGCCAGCGCGTTTTTGTTCCCGTCGCTGTACGAAGGGTTTGGGCTCCCCATCCTCGAGGCCATGGCCTGCGGCACGCCGGTGGTCACGAGCGACTGTTCGTCGATGCCGGAGGTCGCCGCCGATGCGGCCGTGCTCGTCGACCCGGCGCGCCCGGACGCCATTGCGGACGGCATCCGACGGGTCTTGGCCGACGACGCGTTGCGCGCGACGCTCAAGGGCCGGGGCGCGGCGCGGGCGCGGGCCTTTCCCTGGGCCGCGACGGCAGCACGGACGCTGGACGTCTACCGGGAGGCGGCGGGGGCTGTCGTGTGAGGCAACGTGCCGCGTAACATCCTGCACACGCCCGGCGTCACTGGATTAATGTGGGTCGGTCCGGCCTTCGAGGCCTCAGGCTACGGAGCCGTCTCCCGTGCCTTCGTGTTTGGTCTCACCGATGCAGGACTGCCGGTGCAGCTGCGCATCGTGGGGGCAGATGACCGGAAGCTTCTCGAGCCGGGGGTAGGGACCCGGCTTGTGAGGTTGCGTGGCACCGATGTGGGACCGTACCCCGCCGGGCTCGTGCATTACACGCCGGATTTTTATCCTCGTGTCCGCTTCAAAAATGTCGTGCGGCGAATCGGCTACACGATCTTTGAAACCGACCGGATCCCCGAGAATTGGGCCGTTGGGTCTCAAAGTATTGAGGAGCTGTGGGTCCCATCACGGTTCAATTACGAGACCTTCTCGGCTTCAGGAATCGATGCCGCGAAGCTGAGGGTGTTTCCGTACGGGGTGGACACGGAGTTTTTCAAGCCTGTCACAGATCGGCTGGAGATCGGCGCCCGCCGCGGATTCTGCTTCCTCTACGTCTTCCCGTTTGACTGGCGGAAGGGGTTTGATCTCTTGCTGGAGGCCTACTGCGCGGAGTTTCATGCACGTGATGACGTCACCCTGGTGTTGAAGACCCAGTCGGATCGGCATGCTGGGGCAGAACTCGAGCGGCTCGTCCGCGGGTGCCTGCCCGCCTCATTGGCCCGACGAACGGACCTTCCGCATGTCGCCGTCATCGCGCAGCGCATGGACGCCGTGCAGCTCCGCGCACTGTATAACACGTGCGACCTGTACATTTCTACGGAGCGCGCCAGTGGGTGGGGGATGCCGTGTATGGAGGCGATGGCGATGGGCAAACCGGTCGCCGCGATCGGCTGGGGCGGGAGCACCGAATTCATGAATGAGCAGAACAGCCTCCTCATCAGGCCGACCGGCCGGCTGGTGCCCGTTGATGAGCGGTTGGCTGAGCTGCGTCGGATGTACCACGGACACCGATGGGCGGAAGTCAAAGTGGACGAGGTTCGTCGTGTGCTCCGGCTGGCCTACGATCATCGGAGGATGCTCCCCGGACTGGCACGTCGAGGCATGCGCGATGTCAGAGACGCATTTTCGCAGGCGAGGGCGGCCGGCCGCATCCACGAGTATCTCCGTTCGTTGCCGGTGAGAACCGCCGGGCGCCCCAGTGTGGAGGTGCGTCGATCCATCGGGGCGAGACGCGTAGCGCAGACGGCCTTGGTGAGACTGAAAACCACTATGCTGAATCGCTTCGCCCAGAGATAGTACCGCTGCGCAGCCGTGATGCGCCGGCGTCTAAACGATGAAGCGTTGGGGCAGAAACCACTACAGGTGAGACGATGAAGCCTTCCCATGCCCCGGCATCAAGGGTTCTAGAAGAAGTTCCGGCGCGGACGACCCTGTCAGTCATCGGGCTGGGCAAGCTGGGAGCGTGTACTGCCGCATGCCTTGCGGCCCGTGGGTTTGACGTCATCGGGGTCGACATCAACGAGGACTCCGTCCGGGCAGTCAATCGAGGGGAAATGCCCGTCCACGAGCCCCAGCTCCAGGAATTCATCACCACAGCCGGTCCGAGGCTTCGCGCCACGACTCAATACGCGGACGCGATAGAGGCATCCGGCATCACGTTCGTGATCGTGCCGACGCCTGTACAGCCTGATGGCCAATTTTCAGACAAATACCTTGCGGAGGCGTTGACGCATCTTGCTCATGCGTTTCGGCGGACGCGAAAGCGATACCATCTCTTCGTGATCACATCAACCGTGTCGCCTGGGACGACCGATGAACGTCTCATCCCGTTGATCGAAAGAGTGTCGGGCAAAGCGCTCGGCAGGGATTTCGGCGTCTGCTACAATCCTGAATTCATCGCTCTGGGTAGCGTCATCCGAGACTTCTTGAATCCCGACATGGTGTTGATCGGTGAGAGCGACCGCCGCGCCGGAAGTGAGTTGGCGTCGATCTACCGGCACGTCTGCCAAAACGAGCCATTGATCGCACGCATGTCGGTCGTGAGTGCCGAGATCACCAAGATCAGCCTCAACGCATACGTGACGATGAAGATCAGCTTCGCGAACACACTGGCGAGCATCTGCGAGGCAATCCCGGGTGCCGATCTCGACCGCATCACGGAGGCGTTGGGCGCCGACCGACGGATCTCTCCCCATACACTCAAGGGTGGCCTCCCGTTCGGTGGTCCGTGCTTCCCGCGGGACAACCGCGCGTTTGCCGCGTTTGCCGGTCGCCTTGGCGTGGACGCGGAGTTGGCGAAGGCGTCTGATGAAATGAATGGAGACCGGGCCGAGCGCGTCGCCGATTTCGTCCTGCACCAGCTCTCGGCCGGCAGCCGCCAGAGTGTCTCGATCCTCGGTCTCGCCTATAAAGCCAATACTCCCGTGGTGGAAGAGTCTCCGGCCATACAGATCATCCAGCGGTTGTTGAAGAAACGCGCCGGCATTACCGTGTACGATCCTTTGGCTCTCGACGGCGCGCGGGCGGTGTTTGGGGACCGGATCAGCTACGCGAGATCGGTGAAAGAATGCGTGGCTGGCAGCGCTGTCTGTGTCATCACCACACAGGCAGAGGAATTTCGATGCATCGACCAGAGTTATTTTTCGGACACGCCTGCCGTGGTCGTCGACTGCTGGCGGATCCTCGATTCATCGAAACTGGGGCCCTGTGTCAAGTACATCCCGATGGGCATGGTCCCATCGCCGTCTGCAGGGGGAAGGACTTCCCCGGGCCCGCGTACCCACCTGGACTCATTGCAGAACCCGGGCGGTGGGGTGCGAGTAGCGCGGCGCATGGCACGATGAACACGGGAGGATTCGCTTCGACTCCCATTAACGAGGTCGCCGAGTACTGGAATGCGCGGCCGTGCAATATTCGGCACTCGCCTAAGCCCTTGGGCACACGCGAGTACTTCGATGAGGTGGAGCGCCGTAAGTATTCCGTGGAGCCGCACATCCCGAAATTCGCTGAGTTTGATCGTTGGCAAGGTAAGCGAGTGTTGGAGATCGGGTGCGGCATCGGCACTGATACTGTGAATTTTGCCCGCCATGGAGCGCGGGTCACAGCAGTCGATGTCTCAGGGCAGTCGGTGGGGATTGCAAGGCGTCGCGCAGAAGTGTATGAGCTGGAGGATCGGATCAGATTTTACGTGGGCAATGCGGAAGAGTTGTCCGATTTTGTTCCTGTGGAAGCCTATGATCTCGTCTACTCATTTGGTGTCATTCATCATACTCCGCATCCTGAGCATGTCATTAGGCAAATTGGGCGATATCTGTGTCCAGGGGGCACGCTCAAGATGATGGTCTATCACAGGCGATCATGGAAGGTCCTCAATATCCTGCTTGTTCGCGGTCATGGCCGATTTTGGGCTCTCGATGAGATCCTAGCAACGTATTCGGAGGCGCAGATCGGTTGTCCGGTAACCTATGCATATCTCCCTCGCCATATCCCGATGCTGCTGGACCGATTTCGGATCCGGGAGATCAGCATTCATCACATCTTCCCCTATCAAGTACGGGATTATGTGCAGTACCGGTATTGCAAGGCATGGTGTTTCCGGATCATGCCGGAGCCGGCCTTCCGGTGGCTGGAGCGGCACTTCGGGTGGCACATGTGTGTGACGGCCGAGATGTGTTGAAGGAACAAGCTTTCCAAGAATGAATACCGTCCTCGAATCCGATCAACAGAGACGACATTCCGGCGCACAAGCGGACGGCAGCCGGGAAGTGATCATCCGGCGCACGCGCGGGTTGCGATTTCTCGACCTTAGAGAACTGTGGGCCTATCGGGAACTTGTTTTCTTCCTGACCTGGCGAGACGTCAAGGTGCGCTACAAACAGACCATCATTGGGGTTGCCTGGGTAATTCTCCAGCCTCTCGCCATGGTGGTCGTGTTCACTCTGCTCTTTGGCAAGCTGGCGAAGATGCCCTCGGCTGGCGTTCCGTATCCGTTGTTTGCTCTCGCCGCTCTGGTGCCCTGGCAGCTGTTTTCGCGCTCTATCTCGGAATCAACGACCAGCCTGGTCGCGAACCAGCAACTCCTCGCGAGGGTGTATTTCCCGCGGATCAGTGTCCCATTGGCGACGACACTTGCGGCAACTGTGGATTTCGCCATAGCGACCGGGCTGCTTGGCGTCTTCATGGTCGTCTACCGAGTTGCCCCGACACCCGCCATGATCTGGTTTCCCGCTTTCGTATTGCTCTTACTCATCACCGCGCTTGGGGTGGGCTTCTGGCTTTCTGCGCTAAATATCGAGTATCGAGATGTCATGTACGTCGTGCCCTTTCTGAACCAGTTCTGGTTTTTCTTGACGCCTGTCGTGTATCCGGGTGGTTTGGTCCCGGCTCAGTGGCGCGTCCTCTATGGGCTCAATCCGATGACAGGAGTGGTAGAGGGGTTTCGCTGGGCCCTTCTTGGCACCGGTGAAGGCCCTTCGCATATGCTTGTCGTGTCCGTGTTCATTTCGTGCTGCCTCTTTATTAGCGGGATCATCTGGTTTCGCCTGAGGGAACGGACATTCGTCGATGCCGTCGGCGGCGGGGGGCGATAGGCGTGTCCGGCCCTGTCATACGGAGCGAGGGGCTCGGGAAACGATACCCCATTGGTGAGCTGCAGCGGTACAAAGCACTGCGCGATGTGCTGACACAGCTAGTCTCCGCACCATTCCGCATGGCCTTCAGCGGTCGGACTCAGATGGCTGCAGGGCGCGCATCGCGCGGATTCGTTTGGGCGTTAAGAGACGTGTCCTTTGAAATCGATCAAGGTGAGGCCGTCGGGGTCATTGGGCGCAACGGGTCAGGCAAGAGCACGCTCCTGCGGCTCCTTTCACGGATTACCGAGCCGACGGAGGGTCTCGCTCGGGTCCGCGGCCGGGTCGGGTCCCTCCTGGAAGTGGGGACTGGGTTCCATCCTGAATTGACGGGTCGCGAAAACATCTACCTGAACGGATCTATCCTGGGCATGAAAAAACGTGAGCTGGACGGCAAATTGGACGAGATCGTGGCGTTCGCCGAAGTAGAGAAGTTTCTCGACACTCCCGTCAAGTTCTATTCAAGCGGCATGTATGTGCGACTGGCGTTTGCGGTCGCCGCGCACTTGGAACCGGAGATCCTCTTTGTTGATGAAGTGTTGGCTGTCGGAGATGCGGCGTTTCAAATGAAATGTCTGGGAAAGATGGCGGAAGTGGGGACACAAGGGCGCACGGTCCTCTTCGTCAGCCATCAGATGAATGCGATACGAAAACTGTGCACGCGCGTACTGTGGCTTGAAACTGGACGCGTGAAGATGTTCGATTCGACGGTGAAGGTGGTGAGCGCCTACGAGACAGCGCTTTCCACTGTGCGCATGGGCGAGTCGAGAGCGGAAGATACATCCGGCCATGTCGCTGCGAGGTTCCTGGGTTGGGAGATTGTCGATCACCAGGGAGAACAACCGAACGTGCTGGCGACGCAGGGGGCTGTGAGGATAAAGTTCATCGTCCAGGTCAACAAGCCGATTCGGCGCGGACACCACGGGATCGCGCTATGGAGCAGCGACCACCAACTGATGTGGGGGTGGTCGACGGATCACCTCGATTTGGCCCCTGGCGTTCACGGCCTCGAATACGCCCTCCCGGGCCTGCCATTGAAGCCTGGGTCGTATTCCTGGAAAGTGAGTCTTTACAGTGAGGGAGCGCTGGTGGACGAATGGTACTGCGTGCCCGAGTTGATCATTGCAACGCTCCCTTTGACGCATCCTCGAGACGAGTGGTCGGGGATCCTCAATATCCCCTGTGAATTACGTGTTCTCGCAGCATCGTCGAGTGAGAGCCCGTCCCGGGACACCAGGGTCCCTGCGGCCGAGCTCGCGGGAAGGTAGCGACGCGCAATGATGCCGACGCAAGTCCACAAGCATCCTCCACTCTCCACCGAATCCCAGTGCCCCCAGCGGACGTTTTCCCCCCCGCGGCCCGAGAACGTCAACGACCAGTCAGAGCCTGGACTGGCGGTCTCGGTTGTCGTTCCGTGCAAGAACGACGCTCGATACCTTCCAGCCGCCCTAGAGAGTATTCTTACCCAAAACTACCCTCTTCTGGAGTGCATCGTCGTAGACGGCGGCTCTACGGATGGGACACTTGACCTCCTCAAGCGGTATGGCGATAGGATTCGGTGGCTTTCCGAGCCTGATCGCGGCCCATTCGACGCCATCAACAGAGGCTGGCAACTCAGCAAAGGTGAGATCCTCGCCTGGCTGAATGCTGACGATCTCTGGGAGCCTGGCGCCGTCCGCACCGTGGTCGACTTCTTTGAACACTCACCGGATGTTGACGTTGTGTACGGGATTGCCCGCGCGATCGACGAACATGGACGGGTCCACGGGGATCTTGTGCCACGCACGTGGGATTTGGAACATGCGCTTCGTTCTTGCCACCACGTGATCTTTCAACCCGCCTCCTTCATGCGTCGCCGAATTCTCGAGCAAGTCGGGTGGCTCTATCCTGCCTGGTGCCATGATCATGACCTCTGGTTGCGAATCGCACGAGCCGGCGGGAAGTTCGCTAAGCTTCCCGTTCGGGTTGCGATGGACCGCGTGCGGTCCACCAATTGGGGTGATAGGCCGGAGAACCTCATCCCGGGCAAGCTTGCGTTGACCCAGCGCTTTTTCGCCGATCCTGGACTGCCGCCAAGACTCAGGCGCCTTCAGCGTCGAGCGATCAGTGGGGCCTATGCGCTCGCCCTCGACTACCTTCGAATCGCCAAGCCTCGGGACTGGCTACCGGCCGCTCGCTTCTTGGTGCAAGCGATCGCGGTGGATCCAGGAAACACCCGCTTGATCGGTGAGCGGCTGATGCAACTCTTCCGACGGCGCATCAAGTCGCTACTCTCCTGTGTCTTTAAGCTCCGCTCCAAGATATTGGGCGCAAGCATCACTTGGCGCATGATGCGACTGGCTCTTCCACGAGCGGTATCCAGCCAGCCACCGCAGCACCCGCCGCTTTCGCTATCAGAACTGCCGCCCGAGATCCACGGGACCCCATCCACGTTGCGCCGAATCCCCGGCTGGCACACGCATTGGGGCGTCGATATCCCGTCGGATCCCCTGCTCTCGGGGCGTCTCGCCCTGTGGTCTTCCCTAAAGGGCCCCGTGCTCATGCGGTGGGTTGCCGATCTCCTCATCGCCGTCTGGCCCGGTAACGAGATGTCACGCGTCCTGTTCCTTACAGGAACCTATGAGCCAAACGAGCTGATCTGGCTAAGCGAGGAGCTCACCAAGGGGATGACGGTGATCGACGTCGGAGCCCACATGGGTCTGTACTCGATGGTCGCGTCCAGGCTCGTGGGGGAGTCAGGCTTGGTCATCGCCCTGGAGCCGAGCGCCCGGGAGTTCCAGCGACTCGCCTTCCACGTCACACTCAATAACCTCCAGAACATCCGTTGCATCCAGGTGGCCGCCAGTAACTCCATCGGGGAAGCCAGCCTGAGAATTGCCTGGGAGTGGAATTCCGGCCACAATACCCTTGGTACGTTCTTCCATCCTGCGGTGGTGACGGCGAGGGAGGAAGGCGTCCGCACGCAAACTATCGATGCCCTGGTGGCCACCCAGCGGCTCGAGCGCGTGGACCTCGTCAAGATCGACGTCGAGGGACACGAGCTGAAGGTGCTGGCAGGGGCAGTCGAGACGCTCACCCGGTTTCGACCCCGTGTCCTGATCGAGGTGTTCGAGGAGGCGCTTCATCGTCAAAGGGCTTCCGTCGAGGCGGTTTTGGCCTTCTTGGAAGGGTATGGATACGCGCTGTACGAGTTCTCCGACCTGAACGCTGAACTGGTCCCGTTGTCACAGCCGATCGGCACCAGGAGCCGAAACGTGGTTGCGCTGCCTCGAGGCTCGAGGGTTTAGGATGCTCACACTGTTTGCGATTCCTAAGCCCTTCCGAGACCAGGTGGGGGTCATTCAGCGTAACGCCATCAAGAGCTGGGCGATGCTCCGGCCGGCCTGCCAGATCGTCCTCTTAGGCGACGACGAGGGCACGGTCGAGATGGCGAAGGAGTGCGGCGCACGGCACGTGCCGGAAGTGGCTCGGAACGAATTTGGAACGCCGCTTCTCGACTCGGTGTTTGCGGTGGCGGAGCGCGTCGCCACGAACGACGTCCTCTGTTACGTCAACGCCGACATCATGCTGATGAGTGATTTCACGGCGGCGGTCACCCGGCTCGCCGGCCAGAAGCGCTTTTTGATGATAGGGCAGCGGTGGGACGTCGATATCGACGCACCCTGGGACTTCGAGGAACGAGATTGGGAAAACCGCCTCCGATCCTACGTCTCTAACCACGGTGCCTTTCGCGACCCGTATGGTCCAGATTATTTCGTGTTCACTCGAGGACTCTGGCAAACTTTACCGCAACTCGTCCTTGGACGGTTCTTTTGGGAGTATTGGTTGATCTTCCGCGCGCGTTCGCTGAGCGTTCCCGTCGTCGACGCGACTCCTTGCGTCATGGCGATTCACCAGACCCATGACTACACGCATGTGAAACCAGGCGTCTGGGGCCCTGAGACGCGGCGAAACGTGGAGCTCGCCGGTGGACCCGAGCATTTCTTCACCGTAGGTGATGCCACGCATATCTTGACCCGGCAAAGCCTCGATCCGGTCATGCCAAGCGATTTGAAGGCTAAGCGTGCCTACTATCGCAGCAGGATACTTGCCAGAGTTGGCATTGACCATTACGTTGCTGCGGACATAAGAGCAGCGTGGAAGGCCTGGGTTCAGGCGGTGACGGCAGACCCATCCGTTGTAAGCCCTCGGCTGTTGCTACTCATGGCCAAGTCTCTCTTAGGGTCGCGGATGTTGCGCTGGTCCCGCCGGTTACGAGGCCGTCATAGTCCGCGGCTCACGGGGACGGCATGAGGCCCGCGCGGGTATCGATGATCCTGCCTGGAGGAGAGGTCTGGTGAGCGCAAAGATTCTGGTCACCGGCGCGGGGGGGTTCGTCGGACATCACCTGACGGCCTCGCTGAAGCGCCGCGGGTGCTGGGTCCGCGGCGTGGATATCAAGCGCCCGGAGTATGAGGCGACGGCCGCCGACGAGTTCGAGCTGCTCGACCTGCGCCGCTGGGCCAACTGCCTCCAGGCCACCCGCGGCATGGACGTGTGTTACAATCTGGCCGCGAACATGGGGGGGATCGGCTTCATCACCGAGTACAAAGCCGAGATCATGCGCGACAGCGTCCTCATCAACACGCACATGCTCGAAGCCGCCAGGTTGAACGGGATCGGGAAATTCTTGTTCACCTCATCTGCCTGCGTATACCCCGGCTACCGACAAAATGTGCCCGAGGTGGCGCCGCTCAAGGAAGCGGACGCGTACCCGGCCGATGCCGAGGACGGGTACGGGTGGGAGAAGCTCTTCACCGAGCGGATGTGCCGGCATTACTATGAGGACTACGGCCTCAGCACGTACATCGTCCGTTTTCACAACATCTACGGGCCGCTCGGGACGTACGACGGCGGGCGGGAGAAGTCCCCGGCCGCGATCTGCCGGAAGATCGCGCTGGCGCAGGACGGAGACGAGATCGAAATCTGGGGCGATGGCCGGCAGACGCGGTCCTACTGCTATATCGACGACTGCGTGGAGGGCATCGGGCGATTGATGGAGACCGAGGAGCACGAGCCGGTGAACCTGGGGTCGGACCGGCTGGTGACCATCGACGAGCTGGTCGACATCGTCGCGCGGGCCGCCGGGAAGCGGATCGTCAAGCGCTACGATCCCACAAAGCCACAAGGGGTGCGCGGCCGCAACAGCGACAACACCAAGCTGCGGCGCGTGTTGGGGTGGGAGCCGCAAGTCTCCCTGGAGGAGGGGCTCAGCCGGACCTATCATTGGATCCGCGGCCAGTTGACCCGCACCGGTCGGCTCCGAGAACACCTATTGAAGTGATCGACAGTGGATCGTTGTCGGTCAGCCTGATGGTGCGTGGTGCCGTGGCACCATCGTACGCGAAACCTCGATGAAGATTCTCCACGTCGTCCGGCAATTTTCCCCATCGGTAGGTGGCCTCCAGAGTGCGGTGACGGCGCTCTGCCGGCGTCTCCAACGGCGCGGGCATGAGTGTGAGGTGGTCACGCTTCGGAGGGTATGGCAGAACCCTCAGGCTTTGCCGTCCACTGAACTGATCGACGGCCTCCGCGTCCACCGCCTGCCGTTCTTGGGAGGACGGCGGTACTTTCTCGCGCCGGAAATCTTGCGATTTGCCGGGGGTCACGCGGTCATCCACGTCCATGCCATCGACTTCTTCGTCGACTTCCTGGCGGCGACGAAGTGGCGCCACCGCACCCCGATCGTCGTCACCACGCACGGCGGTTTTTTCCACACCGGCTGGGCGATGACGGCGAAGCGCATCTACTTCCGCACCATCACACGGTTGGCCTTGACTCAGACGGCGCGGGTCATCTGTGTCAGCGGGCAGGACGACCGGCTCTTCGCCCCAATCGTCCCTGCGCGCAAGCGAGTGACCATCGGCAACGGCGTCGAGGACGCCTTCTTCGATGTGAGGAAGTCCGTGGACGCAGGGCTGCTGGTGATGGTGGGACGCATCGCTGAGCACAAGGGCATCGACCGCGTCATCGATCTTCTTCCCGAGATCCACCGGCAGGTCTCAGATGCCCATCTCGTGGTCGTGGGGCCGGACTGGGAGGGCCTGCAGGCGTCCCTCCGGGCGCGGGCCCAGGCCAGGGGGGTGGCCGAACGGGTCGTGTTTGCTGGCGCTGTTGATCGACCGGCGCTCAGGGATTACCTGGCCCGGGCGCACCTCGTCCTCGCCGCGTCGTCATTCGAAGGGTTTGGCATCGCTGTGATCGAGGCGATGGCCACGGGAAGCCTCGTCATCGCAAACGACATCGAGGCCCATCGGGAACTCATCCAGCAGGACCACAACGGCATCCTCGTCGACTTCGCCGATGCGGAACGTGCCGTCCAGACCGTGGTCCGCACCCTCCGGCTCCCGGTGGAGCAGGTGGTGGAGATGGGCGAGCGGGCGCGGCAGGCGGCGTTGCGTTTCTCCTGGGACCGAGTGGTGGACCAAGTAGAACAGGTGTATCACGAGAGCGTGCCCGGAGCGGTTGGGCTTTGATCGCGGACGCCGGTTGGGTTCTGGACGGAGACGCCCCGCATCCCGCACGGGTCTGCATTGGAGAGCTCCGCTTCGACAACCTCGACCTGTTCCAGTCTGTGGCCACGGTGGAGCAGGCGCTCGTCCACGGCCGCCGAGGATACGTCGTCACCCCGAATGTGGACCACCTGGTGCTGTACCGCGACTGCCCGGCGTTCCGAGCCGCATGCCGGGGAGCGGCCCTCAGACTTGCTGACGGGATGCCAATCGTGTGGGCCTCCCGGCTGATAGGGCAGCCGCTCCGGGCGCGGGCGGCGGGCTCGGACCTGTTCCCGGCGCTGTGCCGGATGGCGGCGTCGCGCGGATATACCGTCTTTCTGTTGGGCGGCGCGGCGGGCGTCGCCGACCAGGCGGCGGTCCGCGTGGCCGCCCGCTTCCCGGGACTCCGGATCGCCGGAGTGTATGCGCCTCCAGATGGCTTCGCGCACGAGGGTGAAGCGGCCGAGGCGGCCGTGCGCGCCGTGAACGCGGCAAGGCCGTCGGTGCTCTTCGTGGCATTGGGAACGCCGAAGCAGGAACTCTGGGTGCACCGCCATTGGAGCCGGCTCGACGCGGGCGTGGCGTTGTGCTGCGGGGCGGCGTTCGATTTTGTCGCCGGGGTGCAGATCCGGGCGCCCGCCTGGATGCAGCGGGCCGGACTCGAGTGGTTGTGGAGGCTGGCGCGCAACCCGCGGCGGCTCTGGAAGCGCTACCTCGTCCGAGACGCGGCGTTTATGGGCATATTCCTGAAGGAATGGTGGAGCGCGCGGAGCCAAGCTTTTCACAAGAGGTAGCCGACCGAGCGCTGTGGCATTCGGGTCAGCGAGGGTTCTCGTCGGCCGCGGCGCGGCTCTTCTCGCTGGTGGTGCTGCTGGCCGCGGACCTCATCGTGCTGGCGTTTGCCGTAGGGGTGGCGGTGGCGATGCGGGTGTCGATGCTGCCCGCCCTTTCGCGGGCGTTCTACCGGCCGACCTATCCGCTGAGCCACTACGTGGTGCTGTGGTGGGTGCTGTTTGCGTACGTCGGGGCGATGGCCTACGCAGGTCTGTACACTCGCCGCGACCCCTACTGGGAAGAAGTGCGCCGCTGCCTCCTCGCGGCGACGGCCGGGACGATCCTTGTCTTTGCCATCCTATCGGTCGCCAAATCCAGCAACGACGCGTCGCGCCCGGTCGTCGTCCTGGCGTGGGTGGTCCTCCTGATCACGCTGCCGCTCGCCCGGGGGGCGGTGAAAGAGGCCCTGTTTGTCGCAGGGCCGTGGCGCAAACGGGCGCTGCTCGTCGGCAGGGCCGCCATCACCGCGGGGCTGGTGGATGCGTTTCGCCGCCACCGGACGCTTGGTTACGAGGTCGTCGAGGTCGTCTCGGACCCGAGCGCCGCCCCTGAGCGGGCCGTGCAGCTCGGCGCCCGCGAGGTGATCCTGGCCACTCCGGACTTGGATCGTGCACAGTTTCTCCAACTCATCGAGCGATTGCGCGACGTTGCGGAAAACATCCTCATCGTGCCGGATCTCGCCGAAGCCCCCGTACTCGGCGTGGAGGTGCTTGGGCTGATGGAGGATCGCGCCCTGCTCCTCCGCGTCCCCAATAATCTATTGAAACCCTGGAACCTCGCGCTCAAGCGGGCATTCGACCTCGTCGTGGGAGGCGTGCTCGGCATCGTCCTCCTCCCGTTCATCGCCGCGCTCGCCGTGGCAGTCAAGCTCGATTCCCTCGGGCCGGCATTGCACGTCGAGCCCAGGATCGGGCGAGGGCGTCATCCATTTGCCTGCTACAAGTTGCGAACGATGTATCAGGATGCCGACAGGCTCCTAGAAGCCTACCTCGACACTCATCCGGAAGCGGCCCTCGAGTGGGCGCGGTACCGAAAGCTGCGGGCGTATGATCCACGCGTCACCGCTCTCGGGAGAATTCTCCGACGAACCTCGCTCGACGAACTTCCTCAACTCATCAACGTCGTTCGGGGCGAGATGAGCCTCGTCGGGCCGCGGCCCTACCTGCCCCTCGAGATGGCCATGCTCGAGCACGATGGCATGTGCGGCGTCCGCCCCGGCATGACCGGCCTCTGGCAGGTGAGCGGCAAGAACGCGCTGGAACTGCGCGAGCGGGCGCGGCTCGAACGCTGGTATGCCAACAATTGGTCGCTGTGGCTCGATGTGATCGTGCTGGCGAAGACCGTCCCGGTGATCGCGCGGTCCCGATGAGTCTACGGCGCCGGGCTGGGCCCGGGGTGTGTCGAAAACATGAGTCATATGTGTCTAAGGATCGGGTGTTTGCGGCATATGATGGAATGAGTCACGAGGAGGCAGGGAACGCGTCCTTCCAGTTTTTCCGCGTTGAAATGGAACGTCATATTGACTTGCCCTAGAACGCCTGTTCGTCAATCGGATGGCAGGACAGTTGAGCCGAAAGGTCGAATAAGGGTTCGGGTTATCCCTCAAGGAGGCCGCTGCGAATGGGCTTGTTCGGGAGCCGGTCTTCGATCGGGTTAGACCTCGGGAGTCATACGCTCAAAGCCGTCGAGGTGGTTCCAGCCGGCGGGGGCTCGTTCAAGGTCACCCGCCTGGGGGTGGCCCCGACGCCGGTCGGGGCGATCACCGACGGCGTGGCAGCAAGCGCCGACGCACTCGGCCCCGCGATCAAGAGCCTGCTGTCCACCGCGGGGATCCGCGGCAACCGCGTGGTGACGGCACTCGGGGGCGAGGCCGTCATCGTCCGCGAACTGAAACTGCCTGAAATGCCCGACGCGGAACTCGAACAGGCGGTCGCGTATGAAGCCGAACGCTACCTCCCCTATGGGGTTCGGGATGTCAGCCGGGATTTTCAGGTTCTGGGTAAGGCGCCCGAGGAAGGGCAGTTGGAAATCCTGCTCGTGGCCGCCCGCAAGGAGGTCGTCAACCGTCAACTCGCCGCCCTGCAGACGACCGGTCTGTCCGCCGGGATCCTCGATGTTGCGCCGTTCTCGATGCTTCGTGCGGTCGGCCATCGGAATGGCCATGTGCCCGGGACTGTCGTGTACGTGGATCTTGGCGCGGAGAGTTCCGACATCATCATTATGGAAGGGGAGCGGCTGCGCCTGGCCCGGAACATCTCCACGGGGGGCAACGCAGTCACCAAGGCGATCGCCGAAGCCTTGAGCCTCGAGCTCCCCGCCGCCCAAGCGCTCAAGGAGGACCGGGCGCAGCTGCTGCTCGAAGGGCAGCAGCCCGAGGATCCCACGATCGTCCATCTCCACGACGCCATCCTGCCGGTGATCAACAGCATCTTCACCGAGGTTCGCCGGTCCCTTGACTACTACCAGACGCGGTCGCGGGGGCAGGCCGTCACCAAGGTCGTGCTCACCGGCGGCACCGCCAAGTTGCGCAATCTGGCCCCGTTCCTGAGCGAGGAACTCGGCCTCCCCGTGGAGGTCGGCAACCCGTTCGCCACGTTTAGGACGGAGGCGGCGTTCCCACAAGAATATCTGAACGACATTGCTCCGATGATGGCGGTCGCAGTCGGTCTTGCGCTGAGGGGGGAATAACCACGATGATAACGATCAACCTCCTAGCCCCAGGGAAACGCCGCCCGGCGGGCCCTACGCCGGGAACCGTTGTGGCGATCGGAGGGGTTGTGGCGCTGGTCGTGATCCTGGCCGCGTTCTCCCTGTACTTGGGCAGCCGGGTGTCGCGGCTGCACTCTGATCTGAACACTGTCAACAAGCAGCTCGACGCCCTCCGCCCGGTCGCGCTGGAGGTCCAGCGGCTCGACTCGTTGGTCAGGAATCTCGAGGATCGCCAAGCGCGGCTCAAGACGCTGCTGGCGATGCAGCTGCCGGCCTCTTCGTCCTTGGAGGCGATCAAAGCCGTCATCCCGAGCGATGTCTGGTTGGTCAACGTCACCACCCAGGGGGGAGGACATAACGTCCTCTTCGACGGCTATACCTTCACGTACAAGTCGGTGGCGCGCTTCATGGTTGCGCTGAGAGACACAGATCGTTTCCGGAACGTGGATCTCACCTCGACCTCGAAGGACAGAGTCGGCGAGCGTGAGGTGGTGAAGTTTCAGATCACCGGAGAATTGATCACCGGACCGTCCAGGGCCGAACACACCACGCCGCGCGACCCCCTGGCCCGGACCGCCTCCTCTGTCACGGGAGGATCCCGATGAGACCGCTGGTCCCGCGCGAGAAGTTGCTGTTGTTGATTGTGGCCCTCCTGGTCGTAGGGGTGGGGTTCTACTACCTCATCTACTCACCCAAGATGAAAGAAATCAACGTCGTCTCGCTGCAGCTGAAGACCAAGCAGGCGGAGCTCACCCGCCTTCAGGCGGAGGCCGCGAAGAAGGACCAGCTCGAGCGCCGGCTGCAGGACCTACAGCACCAGGTGGCGGAGACCGAGGCAAAGTTGCCATCGAGCAAGGAGATCCCGACATTGCTGGTCCAACTCGAGGGACTGGCGGCGCAGGTCGGCGCGAACCTGACCCTGATCCGTCCGGGCCCGACGCAGGGCCAGGCCCAGGGACAGAGCGGACAGCCTCCTCGACCCGGGGTCACGGCATCTCCCGCGCCTGGATTGGGCCTGCAACAGTTCAACCTGGAACTCAACGCCGAGGGCACCTTTGACAAGGTTCAAAGTTTCGTCCGTGGGATCGAAAACTTTCCGCGATATATTGCGATGTCCGACCTCAAGATTACGCCGCTCCCTCCCAAACAAGGCGAGAGCGCAGAGCGGCCCAGACTGGCCATCGGGCTCTCCGCGGTGACCTATTTCGTGCCCGAAAGCGGTGGAGGACGATGAAACCGCGTATCCCCAAGAAAGCGTTGGTTCCACTCTCGGTGGCGAGCACGCTCGTCGTGCTCGTCGCCGTGCTGGCGTACCTCGGCATGGCGGGTAAACCGTCACAGCCACAGTCGAGACCGGCCACTCAAGCGTCGGCCCCACTGAGGACGGCGCCGATCGTTCCGCCGGCGGTGACCCCTGCCCCCGGCGTCGCGCGCGGCGCCGGGACGACCCCAGTCGCCAAGCCGACGCCACCGGGCGGTCAAGTACCGTCTGGGACGATGGCTCCGGCGTCGCAGCCGCAGACATCGAAAGTGGCCGCGGGTTCGCCCCCTGGTGCGACCCCCCCGGGCAAGCCTGGACCGGCCGCGCCCGGGGCCAGCGCACCGGCCGGGTCTAAAGCCGATCCTGAGGTGGCCGCGGTAGGGACGGGGCAACGGGGACGCGCGGATCCGTTTTCCCCGCTCGCCGTACCGGAGTCACAGCGTGCGACGCCGGGGCCCGTGCTTCCACCCGTGCCGGGAGTGGGGCTTCCGATGCCTCCTGGCTTCGCCACGCCTGGAGGCCCCGGCCAGGCCACACCTCCACCGGGAGCCGGGATGAGGGTAGCGGGGATCATGGGATCACGCCAGCGAGTCGCCATCATCGAAGCAGAAGGCCAAACGTACATCGTCGGGGTGGGAGAACGCGTGGGCGATGCCGTCGTGATCTCGATCCTGCCCGATAAGGTCGTTATGAAGCAGAACAACACAACGTTCGAACTGGGTTTTGGAGGTGAGCGATCATCATGACCATCCCGCTGCGGGGTGCTGTACGATCCGTCTCGATCGGACTCATGCTCGTCCTCACGCTCGCGCTTTGGCCGGCCTTGCAGGCCCAGGCGGCGTCGTTGAAGGTGACGGGGGTGACCCTCAAGGAGGCCCCGAGCGAACTCCAGGTTTCTATCGTGGCGACGGGACCCGTGCGCTACCAGACCCGCGACATCCAGCCAAGCTGGATCGTCGTGGATATCCAGGGCGCGCGGCTCGGCATGCCCGCGGGGGCGTTGCCCCTGGTGAAGGGGCTCATCAGGAAAGTGCGCGTGGGCCAGTATACGGATGATGTCGTGCGGGTGGTCGTGGAGCTGAGCCAGCCCACCAAGTTTCGTCTGACCCCGGCGCCCGACAACACCGCGATCCTGGTGGGGATCACCCGTGATGCTGCGGCGCAGCCCGTTGCCGGCAAGGCGCCCGCAGCCCCGCCGGCCGTTGCGATGCCGGTGCTGCCTCCTGCTCGGGCGGAGATGGCGCAGTTGCCCCTGCCGCCGGCGACTCCGGCTCCGGGCGCTCCCAGGCCGGTGCAGGCCCCGGGGCCGTCGGCCGCCGGGACCATCTCAAGCCAGGGATTGATCAACCTGGAGCTTCGCAACGCGCAGATCGTGGACGTCATCGCCGCCCTCGCGAAGCTGGCCAACGTGAACGTCGTCACGGACTCCAGCGTGAAGGGCACGATCACCGTCCGGTTGATCAACGTGACCTTTGAGGACGCCCTCCGGTTGGTGCTGGAACCGAACGGTCTCGCCTACGCGACCGTCGGACCAAACATCATCGTCGCCACGAGGGAAAAGCTGGCGCGGCCCGTGCTCCGGCAGTACCAGGTGGCGAATATGCAGGCGGGCGCGTTTGCGGCCCAGTATCTCCCGCTCGTCGGGCTCAAGAAGGAGCAGATCGTCATCGACGACGGGACCAACTCGCTCCTCGTCGTGGGCTCGGTCGAGGATCAGGCCAAGATCGCGGATCTCCTGGCCCGGGTGGACAGTCCGGCCGAGCGGTCGGTGACCCGGGTGATCAAGATAAACTACATTGACGCCGCCACGTTCGTCGATCTCTTGGGGGCGCGGTTGCCGGACACGTCCAAAGCCGCGAAGGTCGACAAGGTCAGCAACTCGATCGTGCTCACGGCATCGGCCGGCCAAATGCAGATCATCGACGCCCTGCTGCAGCAGGTGGACACGGCGCTGCCGCAGGTCATGGTCGAGGCGATGGTCGTCGAAGTCCCCACCTCGGTGACGAAGAACCTCGGGGTAGCGTGGCAGGTGTCCACGCCGTTCACGTTCACCTCCACCGGCGGAGCGTTCGTGGTGCCTTTCGCGCCGGCGGTGGGCATCACGGCACCGGCGGTGCTGGCGACCCTCAACACGTTGATTCAAGAGAACAAATCCAAGCTGCTGGCCAACCCCCGCCTTGCCGTTCGGGACGGCGAGACGGCGAGGATGAACATCGGCGACAAGATCCCCTTCCAGGTCATCAACGCGCAGGGCGTGCCCTCCGTGGTGATCATCGAAGCCGGCGTGAAGCTGGAGATTACCCCGCGGATCAACGCGGACAACTTCGTGAGCGTCAAGATGCACCCGGAGGTGAGCAGCATCAAGACCGCCCCCGCGCCCAACGTGCCGCCCACAATCGCGACGCGCGAGGCGGACTCGTCGTTGACGGTCAAAGACGGGACGCCGATCGTGCTGGCGGGGCTCATCCAGAAGAACGACATCCAGACCACGGTGAAGGTGCCGCTCCTCGGGGATATCCCGATCATCGGGTGGCTCTTCAAGAGCGTGTCCAACGACAAGTCCGAAAACGAGGTGATCTTCGTGATCACCCCGCATATTCTCCAGAAGCAGGGGTCGTGAGGGGTGGTCCGCGTGCGCACGTTGCTCATCGCCATCGCGCTCAGCGCCCTCCTGGCAGGGGGGGCCCGGGCGGCCGTGCCTCCCTACGATGCGACGAAGATCTATCCCAATGAGGCGGCGTTCATGGCGTCCATCAAGGTCTACCAGGACGCGCTGGCCGCGAACCCCCGCGATGCCGATGCGGCATACTGGCTGGGAGATGCGTACTGGGAAGCCTCAGTCTACTACCGGAACGGCTCCATCCCCTACGGGGCCGATTACCTAGACAAGTCCATTGCATCGCTTGAGCGGGCCGTGAACATCGACGATAAATATCTCGCGGCATGGCAGTTGCTGGCGATCGCGTACCCAACGCGAAAGGCGCCCCGGCCAGGCAACGCCTTCTTCTCGCAGGCGCCGTCCGACTACGACAAGGGGTGGGCGGCGACGCAGAAGGTGGTCGCGCTCAGCCGGGATCCCGCCGCGGCCAACCGAGGGATCCCCCGCGCGGGCACGCGCAACGCTGAGGTCGCGATTCGGTACCCGGAGCTCCCGATCCGCGGGGTGAAATTCAATCCCGCGGACCTGCTCGTCGTCGGCGACGCCGATTCCAAGCTCCTCTACCAGTACCCCTGTTCCGCGCTTCCGCCCATCGCCCATCCTATGCTGTTCCTTTCGAAGCGCGAGGCGTTCGACCGGGGGTACCGGCCGGCCACGGTGTGCCCGCCCCGGTGATCCTCTGCGCCGGCTGGCCGGCGCGGTGGGGCTCGGGTCCGGAGTAGCGAGGCGTTTGGCCGTGGTACTCATCGCGCTGGCCCTAGGCCTCATTGTCGGGAGTTTTGCCAACGTCGTCATCTACCGGTTGCCCCGTGGGGAATCGGTGGTCTGGCCTGGTTCGCACTGCCCCGCCTGTCAGTCGCCGATCCGTTGGTACGACAACATCCCGTTGGTGAGCTTTCTCTTCCTCGGAGGGCGATGTCGCGGATGCGCGGCCCCGATCAGTCGGCGCTATCCGCTTGTGGAGGGGCTGGCCGGGGCGCTCTTCGTTCAAAGTGTCTTGACCTTCGGCGTGAGCCTCCGCGCGGCTGAGAGCATGATCCTGGGGTCGCTCCTGCTCATCGTGTTCTTCATCGATCTCGATCACTACATCATCCCGAACCGGATCACCTACCCGGGCACCGTCGTGGGCCTCGCCTTCACGGCCGCGTTGGGGGGGTGGCGGGCCGCCGCGATCGCCGCGCTGACCG
>DASSXJ010000026.1 GCA_035703895.1 bacterium
GCTCGCCGCGACCGCGCCGGAGCCCGGCTAAAAGGTGTGGAACTCCGCGTCCGGGAGCGCCTTGCTCAGGCCCATGGCGAGCCGCTTCGCCCACTGGCGGGCCAGTTCCATCGTGGTGACGGTCGTCCCCTTGATGTCCTCAGGGGTCACGGTCACGATGAGGAGCGTGTCGATCATGATCTTCGCGGTGGGGCCCTCCCCGCGGACGGCGATCGTGGCGCCCCGGCGGAACTTGGGCGTGCTCAGGGCTTCGGTAATCTGCTTGTTCACCTGCACCGCGCGCTCATCGACCGTGAGCCCCAACGCGGGCTGGGTAATCCGGCAGACCCACACGCCTCCGACGGAGATGTCCCCCGCATCCGCCCGCGAGGGCGTGGGTGTGGCGAGGACGATCGCGAACGCGATCAGGGCTGCGGCTCCCACCGCCCGACGATGCACGCGCATGCAGGGGTCCCCCCTCCGGATGAGATCGCGATGTCGATGGAGATCGCATCGGAAGTGTACCGCGCAGGCAGCCGCATCCCCTGCGCCGGTTCCCCGGATCTCGCGTGGCCGATCGATTCAGAACACACGGAGGCCCGGGTCGCCGCGAAACCACGCCCCGGGCCTCGGTGTGCCGACGTTAGAACGTGTGGAAGTTCGCGTCCGGCAGGGCCTTGCTCAATCCCTGCGCCAGACGCTGGGCCCACTGCCGCGCGAGCTCAACAGTTGTGACCCCCGTCCCGGTCGCATCCGCCGGCGTCACGGTGAAGACGAGCTGGTCGCCAACCAGGATGGCCGCGGCGTCTCCCATCGGGCGCACGGAGACGGTCGCGCCTACATGGCGGAACCTGGGTTCACTCAACACCTCGGTGATCCGCTTGTTCACCTCCGTGGCACGTTGCTCCGCGAGGAATCCGGCCGCGTTCTCCGTGATCTTGGAGATCCAGACGCCGCCGACCGAGATGTCTCCAACGTCCGCCATCGCCGGCGGGATGAATCCGGCAAAGACTCCCCCGGCCATCACAGATGCGAGGACGAATGCAGCAATGCGACCCGCAGTCATTGAAATCCCTCCCCTTTTCACCTGACAATCTTACCGTTACAAACCTTCCTTCTTACACTGTTCTTCCCCGGAACGCCCCTCTCGAATCGTCCGGCGAATCGGTTACGACACCCGCACCCCGCTCGGCACGTCTTGGTCGGGTGCCAGCAGGATGGCGCGATTGCCGTCATTGGCGGCCAGCAGCATGCCTTGGGACTCCACGCCCCGCAGGCGGCGCGGCTGCAGATTGGCGACGACGACGATTTTCCGGCCGATGAGCGTCTCGGGTGCGTACTGCTGGGCGATCCCGGCTACGAGGGTGCGGGTCGTCTCCCCGACCTTGATCCGGAGCTCCAGCAGTTTGTCGGCGCCGGCGACCCGTTTCGCCTCGAGGACCTCGGCGATCCTGAGGTCGATCTTGTTGAACTCCTCGATCGTGATCTCGCTCATCTCGGTGCCTCCTCTGGAAGATGTCGTAGGTCCTGACGTGCGCGCGGCGCGACCGGGGGTGTGACCTCTCGACGACCGGCGCAGGAGTGCAGCCTGCTCCGTTGCCTCCGGCGGACGGGCCGCGGGGGCTAGGGCCGGCGTCTTCTCGATCCTGGGGAACAGGGGAGCGCCGGGCCGGATCGGTGTCCCGGCCGGCAGCCCGCCCCACCGTGTGTCGGCCAGCCGCTGCGCGGCGAGCGGGGCGGCGATGCCGAGTTGCTCCCAGACCCTCTGGGTGGCCGATGGGAGCACAGGGGTCAGCAGAATCGTGGCGATCCGGAGCGCCTCGAGCGTGTTGTACAAAATCGCTCCTCCGCGTGCGGTGGTGCCCGCTTTGAGCGCAGCCCATGGCGCCGCCACGTCGATGTATTTGTTCGCCACGCCCAAGAAGCGCCAGATCTCGGTCAGCCCGCGCGTGAAGTCGAACGTCCCGATGCGGCGGCCCGCGGCCTCGGGCACCTCCTCGGCCGCCTTCCGCAGCGCCCCGTCCGGGCCCTCGGGGGCTCCCGGCGCCGGGATCTGCCCGCCGAAATGCCGCTGTACGATGGGCAGCGCCCGGTTGAGGAGATTGCCGAAATCGTTGGCCAGGTCGGCGTTGAACCGGTGGACGAGCGCCTCGTGCGAGTAGTTTCCGTCCTGACCGAACGGCACCTCGCGCAGCAAGGCGTATCGGAACGCGTCGGCCGCGACGTTCCATTCTGCGCCGCTCTCCTCGGCCAGCCGGGTGATCTCCCCGATCGGGTCGATGAAGTTGCCGCGGGTCTTGCTCATCTTCTCGCCCTCGACGGTCCAGAAGCCGTGCGCCCACACCTGCTTGGGGGACGGCAGGCCGACCGCTTCGAGGAAGCACGGCCAGATCACCGCGTGGAACCGGGTGATGTCCCGCCCCACCAGATGATGGACGTGGGGCCAGAACCGTCGGTACCGCGCGGGGTCGTCCAGGTAGCCGATCGTGGTCACGTAGTTGATGAGCGCCTCGACCCAGACATAGATGATCTGCTGCGGGTCGAAGGGCACCGGGATCCCCCACTTCACCGAGAGCCGGCTCACCGCCAGGTCGCGGAGCCCGCCTCGTACGAGGCTCAGCATCTCGTTCCGCTGGGTGTCGGGCTGAATAAACTCCGGCTCTCCCTCAATCTTGCGGAGGATCCAGTCCCGGTACTGACTCAGGCGGAAGAGATAGTTCTCCTCGGCGGTCCATTGGACCGGTCGCTTGTGGATCGGGCACAACTGCCCCTCGAGCAGCTCGTCTTCCGTATAGAAGGCCTCGCACGACGTGCAGTACCAGCCCTCGTAGGTCCCCTTGTAGATGGCGCCTCGATCGTACGCCGTTTGGAACAACTGCTGGGCGACCCGAATGTGGCGGGGCTCGGTCGTCCGGATGAAGTCGTCGTTCGAGATCCCGAGGCGCTTCCACAACGCCTGCCACTGCGGCGCGATCTGGTCGACCCACACCTGGGGCGCCACGCCGGCTTCGCGCGCTCTCCGCTCGATATTTACCCCGTGCTCATCGGTGCCGGTGAGGAAGAACACGTCGGCGCCTGCGAGGCGCTTCCAACGCGCGATGGTATCCGCCGCCAGCGTGGTGTACGTGTGCCCGATGTGCGGCACGTCGTTGACGTAATAGATTGGCGTGGTGACGTAGAACGTCTCCATGGGCTCCTCCCCAAGAAACAGAACGGCCTCTCGTCCTTGGGACGAGAGGCAGCCGCCTTCGTGGTACCACCCAGATGCGCCCGCAGCAAACGCAGGCCTCACCGGTCCAGGCCTCGCAGAGGAGACCCGGAACCTTGGCCCGTTCGCGCCGGCCCGGCGGCGCTGCCTACTGCACCGGCGGCCGCATCGACCGCCCGCGGTTCAGCGCGCAGCTCCGGAGCCATGTTCGGCCCGCCGCCCCCACCGGCTTGCACCCTATCCCGGCTCGCTCACCCGCCTATGCGGGCCCGGGTCGGCGTCGGGCCTACTCCCGCTCCGTCATCGCTTTGTTCCATGCTACGGGGCACGGCGAATCTTGTCAAGGCGAGAGGAGTTCAAACTCCGTGTGCAGAGCCCGCACCGCCGCCGGCACTTGATGCGCGGGAATCACGCACGACACCTTGATCTCCGAGGTCGCGATCAGCTGGATGTTGATGTCCTGCGCCGCGAGCGCCCCAAACATCCGGGCTGCGACCCCGGGGTTGCTGATCATCCCCGCCCCGACGATGCTGACCACGGCGACCTGATCGTCTGACAGGATGTCTCTGATCCCGATCTCCTCAGCCACGCTCCGCGCGGCCTCCACCGCGGCGGCCATGTCGGGTTTGGCGACCGTGAAGGAGATGTCCGCGCGGTCCTTCCGGGGCACGCTCTGGATGATGAGGTTCACGTTGACGTGGCGGTCGGCAATGGCCTGGAAGAGCCGGTGGGCGGCCCCCGGGCGATCGCCGACCCCCGTGGTGGAGATCTTGGCCACGTTCATATCGTGCGTGACGCCGGTCACCACCTTCTGACGTTCCAGCCGGTTGTCCGTCACGACGGTTCCCTCCCGGTCCACAAAGCTGCTGCGCACCTCGAGGCGCACACGATGCTGCATCGCCAGCTCCGCCGCCCGGGTCTGGACCACCAGCGCCCCGGAACTGGCCATCTCGAGCAACTCGTCATACGTGATCTCCTTGAGCTTGCGCGCCTCCGGGACGATCCGTGGGTCGGCGGTAAAGACTCCCTCAACGTCGGTGTAGATCTGGCAGAGCTCCGCGTGGAGCGCCGAGGCCAGCGCCACCGCCGTCGTGTCCGAGCCGCCCCGGCCGAGGGTCGTGATTTCCTCCTCGTCGGTGATGCCCTGGAATCCCGCGACGATGACGACCCGGCCGGCGGCGAGCTCCCGATCGATCCGGCCGCGGTCCACGGTCAGAATGCGGGCCCGGGTGTGGACCCGCTCCGTCCGGATCTGCGCCTGCGCTCCGGTGAGCGAGATCGCCTCGGCGCCTTCGGTGTGGATGGCCATCGCCACGAGCGCGATCGAGACTTGTTCACCGGTGGCGAGCAGCATGTCGAGCTCGCGCGCCGGCGGGTGATCGGTGATCTGCCTGGCCATCCCGATGAGGTCGTCTGTCATGTCTCCCGGTGCGGAGACCACCACGACGACGGCGTGACCGTCCCGGCGGGTCGCGACGATCCGCCGGGCCACGCGCCGGATACGGTCTGCTCCGGCGACCGAGGTCCCGCCGAATTTTTGCACGATCAGGCTCACACGGTCCCCTCGATCACCGTGCCTGCGATGTCGCACTCCACGTGGAGGATCCGGCTCGGGGTTCCCGCGGCCTCGAACGCCCGCGCCATCGCCGGTCCGATTCCCGCGGCCTCGCCGAACGCCAGGACCGCGGGCCCCGAGCCGCTGAGCGCCACGCCGTAGGCTCCGGCGAGGCGTGCCGCCGCGAACACCTCGGTCAGTCCGGGCACGAGCTGCTCTCGATAGGGCTGGTGCAGCCGGTCCTGTGTGGCTTCGTCGAGGAGATCGGGACGGCCTCCGGTGAGCGCCGCCACGAGCAGCGCGGTCCGGGTCACGTTGAAGACGGCATCCGGAAACGGGACGCGGGCGGGAAGCCGGCGCCGCGCCTCTTCCGTGGACACCGGATAGTCCGGGACCGCGAGCACGACCTTGAGCGGCGGCGGGGCCAAGCGCATCCACCGGACCCCCGACGGGGACCGCGTGCAGACGACGAGGCCGCCGAAGAGGGCGGGGGCCACGTTGTCGGGATGCCCCTCCAATTCGGTCGCGAGGTCGAGCAGCGCCTGCTCATCGAGCGGACGGCCGAGCAGCGCGTTCGCCGCCACCGCCCCGCCCACGATCGCCGCCGCGCTGCTGCCCAACCCGCGGGCAAGCGGGATCACGTTGTGCTGGGTCAGCCGGAACGCGCGGGCGGCCGGGGCGATCCCGGCGCGCTCGGCGACCGCCATCGCGGCCTGGTAGGCGAGGTGCGTCGGATCGCGGGGCAGCGTCTTCTCGCCCTCGCCTTCGATGCTGATTTCGGGGGAGGACGCCGGTTCGATCACTAGCGTGTTGTGGAGCCGCAGGGCGAGGCCGAGGGCGTCGAACCCCGGGCCCAGGTTCGCCGAGGTCGCCGGCACGTGCACCGTAATCGCCATCACCGCACCGCGAGCACTTCGTCCACCGCCCGCTCCAACGCCTCGGGTGTCGCGGGCACCGCCTCCGGCCGCCGCTCCGTCCGCAGGACGGACTCGGGATCCTTGAGCCCGTGGCCGGTGAGGACGCAGGCGATGAGCGCCCCCTCGGGCAGCCGCCCCTCGCGGGTCCGCTTGAGGAGGCCGGCGACCGGGGCCGCCGACGACGGCTCGACGAACACGCCTTCCTGGTCGGCCAGGAGGCGGCGGGCGGCGAGGAGTTCCTCGTCCGTCACCGCCTCGAATCCTCCACCGGACTCCCTGGCGGCCGCCACCGCGCTCTCCCAAGAGGCGGGCCGGCCGATCCGGATGGCCGACGCCACCGTTTCCGGCCGTTCCACCGGATGGCCGAGCACCAGTGGCGCGGCGCCTGCGGCTTGAAACCCCCACATCTTCGGCAGGGTCGAGATCCGTCCCGCCGCGTGATACTGGACGAACCCGCGCCAGTACGCCGTGATATTCCCGGCATTGCCGACCGGGATGGCCAGGACATCCGGTGCCCGGCCCAGGGCGTCGCAGACCTCGAACGCCCCGGTCTTCTGCCCCTCGATCCGGAACGGGTTCACCGAGTTCACGAGCGTCAGCCGCAGGCGCGGCGCCGCGTCGCGGACGATGCGCAGGGCTTCGTCGAAGGACCCTTCGACCGGGACCACCCGCGCGCCGTGCGCCATCGCCTGGACGAGTTTACCGACGGCGACCCCGCCGGCGGGCACCACCACGAAGCACGGCACGCCCGCCCGGCTGGCGTAGGCCGCCGCGGCCGCGGCGGTGTTGCCGGTGCTGGCGCAGACCACCGCGCGGCTCCCCTCTTCCAGGGCCTTCGACATCGCCATCGTCATGCCCCGGTCCTTGAACGATCCCGTCGGATTCTGCCCCTCGTACTTGAGATAGAGGTCGATGCCGGGAAGGTGTCGCGCTAGGCGCGGCGCGCGGAGGAGCGGGGTGGCCCCTTCGAGGAGGGTGATCAATGGCGTCTTGGGGGTCACAGGGAGGTACGTCCGGTATTCCTCGATGACCCCGCGCCAACGGCTACTCACCATCGATCACCCGGATTACGTTGCGCACCGCACCGACGACATCCAGCGTCGCCACACGGGCCAGCACGCGCTGCATCCGCTGTTCTTGGGTCGTGTGGGTGACCATCACGATGTCCGCCGTGCGCCCGCGGCTCTTCTGCACGATCGAGGCGATGCTCACGCCTTCTTCCCCAAAGATCGACGCGATGCGGGCGAACACCCCGGGGCGGTCGGTCACCTGCATGAGCAGGTAGAACGGCGAGGACGTGTCGACCATCGGGCGGAGCACATCGCGTCGGAGCGCGCGCATCCCGATCCGGCCGTGCGTGCCGGCCCGGCGGTTCCGCGCCACGTCGATCAAGTCCGCCACCACGGCACTGGCGGTCGGCGCGCCGCCGGCCCCGCGGCCGACGAACATGACCTCGCCGACCGCATCCCCGCGGACGAAGACGGCGTTGAGCTCGTTGCCGATCGCGGCGAGCGGGTGGGTGCGCCGCAGGAACGCCGGATGCACGCGGGCCTCGACCCGGCCGCCGTCTTCCCTCGTGATCGCCAGGAGCTTGACCGCAAACCCCAGTTCCTCTGCGAACTGGAGATCCTGGGCCGAGATTCGCTGAATGCCCTCCCGGTACACGTCGTCGACGTGGACCGCGGTCTCGAACGCGATCGTCGCCAGGATCGCAAGCTTGGCGGCCGCGTCGTCGCCGGCGATGTCCGCCGTCGGATCCGCTTCTGCGAACCCCCGCCGCTGCGCTTCCTCGAGCGCGCGCGTAAACTCCCAGCGCTCCTCGGCCATCTTGGTCAGGATGTAGTTGGTGGTGCCGTTGAGGATGCCGACGATCTCGTGGATGCGATTGGCCGCGAGCGACTCGCGTAGGGGCTGGATCACGGGGAGCCCTCCGCCGACGCTGGCCTCGAGCCGGAGGTCGACCCCCGCGCGCACCGCCTCGGCGAATAGCTCGGGGCCGTGGCGGGCCATCAGCTGCTTGTTGGCGGTCACGACGCTCTTGCCCCTTCGGATGGCCTCCAGGAGCAGCGTGCGGGCCGGTTCGACCCCGCCCATGACCTCGGCGACGACATCGACCCGCTCGTCGATGACGACCGCGTGCGGATCGCCGGTCAGAATCCCCGGGGCGAGGCGGACGTCGCGAGGCTTGGCCGGATCGGCGGCGGCGACCGAGGCGATGCGGAATGAGACCCCCGTCCGCCGGTGGAGCTCTTCGGCGTTCGCTTGGAGCAGGCGGACGACCGCGCTGCCCACCGTGCCGCAGCCCAGGAGCCCGATCCGCAGTTCGTCCGCAACCATGTGCGGCATGGTAGCAGGGCGCCCGGCGAGCGTCAACGCGCGACCCCAACGGCTTCGAGTTCGGCGCGCAGTTGCCGGCGCTGGTCGTCGGGGAGCGGCAGCGCCGGCGACCGGGTGGTCACGCGCGGGATCAGCCCCGCGGCGGCCATCGCTTCCTTCACGATCACAAATGGCGCCGCCTCCAGCGTGAACAAGCGGGCGAACGGCGCGAGGGCGCGCGACCGTTCGGCGGCCGCCTCCACACGCCCGGCGCCCACGTCGGCGTAGATGCCGACAAAGGGCTCCGGGGCAAAGTTGGCCGTTCCCGGCACGGCCCCGTTCCCGCCGAGCAAGAGGGTGTTGAGCAGATGATAGTCCATGCCGGCCAGCACCGTGAAGTCGGGGCGGCCCGGCTTGACGAGCGCAATCGTCTCCTGGATGTGCGCGACGCTGTCGACGGTGTCCTTGAGCCCCGCAATATTCGGATGATCGGCCGCCAACTTCGCGACGAGGCCGGGGGAGATGCTCCGGCCGGTCAAGGCCGGGAAGTTATATATGTAGATGGGGAGCGCGCTCCCCTCGGCCAGGAGCCGGTAGTGTTCGTGGACCGAACGCTCGGAGGGGACCCAATAATATGGAAGGACCGCCACGGTCCCGTCTGCGCCGACTTCCTGGGCGTGGCGGGCGTAGGCGATGGCTTCATCGGTCCAGGTGCTGCTGCACCCGATCAGGACCGGCACGCGCCCCCGGGCCGCCCGGACGGCGAGCGCGGCGAACGCGCGGCGCTCGTCGGAGGAGAGCGACGTGAACTCCCCCGTCGTGCCCAAGGCAAAGATCCCGTGCACGCCGTGGGTGATCAGCCAGTCGATGTGGCGGGCATTGGCTTCGTCATCGACGCGCCCTCGGTCGTCGAACAGCGTGGGGATGGGCACGATGATCCCGGACAGGGGAGCGCGCGTCATTGGTGATCGTCCTCCGGTTCGTTCTCCTTGACGGAAGCCACGTACTCGGCAATCAGCGTCTCCGCTTCTCTCGCGTGTTCATCGGGGACCAAGAGATCGCCCCATTCACCGGGGAGCGAAAACAACTCGCCGGCGATCTGGTTGGGCCTCAACACCACGGGGATCCCAACCTGTTCGAGCAGCTCCTTCAGCATCTGCGCCTCGATTTCGCTTGACGCGACGCGGATGGTCTTCATCCGGCCGCTCCCTCTTTAAGCGCAAGCCACATCCGATACACCACGTTCCGCCGCAACCCCGTGGCCTGCGACGTGCGGCGGACGGCTTCAAACGGCGCGACCCCTTCCTTGAGCGCGGCGCGGAGCATGGCCTTCGCGGTTTCGCCCCCCTGCGGGTCCCCCGTGCCGGCTTCGGCGGGATGCGGGGGCTCCCCCGCCGCTCCCGCGACGACCACCGTCACCTCGCCTCGGGGCCGGTGGTCGGTGAAGTGCCGGATCGCGTCGTCGACGGCGCCCCGAAAGATCTCTTCGTGGATCTTCGTCAGTTCGCGCGCGACCGCGACCTTGCGGTTGCCCCAGACGTCTCTGATCGCTTGAAGCGCCTTGAGCAGCCGGTGGGGCGCTTCATAGATGACGATGGTATGGGGCAACGTCCGATGCGCCTCCAGCTCGCGTTGCCGGTCGCGGGCGGCCGCCGGCAGGAAGCCGAGAAACGTGACCGGAGCGGTCGAAAGACCTGAGGTCACAAGCGCCGTCACGAACGCGCTCGGGCCGGGCAGCGGGACGACGGCGATGCCCGATGCCGCCGCCTGCCGAACGAGTTCGACCCCCGGATCGCTGAGGCCGGGCGTCCCCGCATCAGAGACGAGAGCCACGCAATCTCCGGCCATGAGGCGGTCGATGATCTCAGGCGTCCGTGCCCTCTCGTTGTGCTCGTGGAGACTCACCAGCCGGGCCGGGATGGCATGATGCGAGAGGAGCTTGCGCGTACGTCGGGTGTCCTCGGCGGCGATCAAAGCCACCTGTCGGAGAATGCGAAGCGCCCGGAGCGTGATGTCCTCCAGGTTCCCGATCGGGGTGGCCACAAGATAGAGGGTTCCGGATCCGGTCGCGGTCACACCTTCAATATAGCAGGACGGGCATTGGCCGGGCGGGCGCAGCACACCAATCGTGCTCCCCTTCGATCAACGTTATCCACGCTGTCCACACATTGTCCGAACGCAGATTCCGGATTGTGTTCTTCGTGACACCTGTGATAAGAATAACGATGGAGGCGCGAGCCGACTGGCAAAGTAGCCGACTCAAACGCCACCGCACGTGGACGCCGAGAGCGAGCCAGGCGTACTTCGGGGGTAACTCCGGAGAACAGCGGGTCAGCGGTAGGTGCCGGCGGCGGGGGCCGAAGACGGTGGGACGCCAGTGGGTGAAGCGCCTCCCGTATTTTTTTCTTCGTCAGCGCGAGAGGCGGTCCCGGCCGACCGAGTACGTTCCCCCGCCGGCGATCGCTAAGCTCACACCGACGGTCAACAGCGTCAGCTCGAACGCGTACCCTCCCACGAATCCCTGCCGCCACACGACTTTGGCGATCGCCACGGCCATCTCGATCCCCAGGAGGGTGCCGACCACGCGGGTCCAGAGTCCCATGATCAACAGGATCGCGCCTCCGACTTCGAGCGTGGCCGCGATGCGTGCCAATAGGTCGGGGAATGGCAGGTTCACGCTCATCATCAGCCCAGCCACCCGATCCATCCCGCCGGTCCACTTCGCGTAGCCGTACGCCCCAAAGACTGCGGCCAGGATCAGCCGCAACAGCAGGAGGGCGACATCGATCCTGGCCGCGCGCGTACCAACGCCGGTGCTTGGTTCAGTCATCATCCCCCAGGTCGGGGTTGTTCGCCTCAATCGCCTTGAGCAGTTCGGCCGCCATCTTGCCATCCAACCGCTTGAGGATCTCGTATTCGCGCTTCGCGGCGTCGATGTTGCCCATCGCGAGGTAGGTCCGCGCCATATACTCGTGGGGGTACGAGAAGTCCGGCTTCAGGGTAATGGCCCGCTTGTACGCGTCGAGGGCCTTGTCGAACTGCTTCATCTTGCGGTAGCAGTAGCCCATATTGTTCCACGCCTCGGCAAACCTCGGCTCGATCCGAACCGCCTGGTTGTATGCGGCGATGGCGAGGTCCCAACTCTTCTTCTTCGAGTAGGCCTGCCCCTGATCGAACAGGGTCTTGGCCTGGGGATTCATCTGCGCGGTCTGGCTGGCGGGGGGATCGGAGTCGTGCGCCCATGCGCTCCCCGCTCCTAGGGCGGCGGCCAGAAGGCTGCCCGCCAGGACGTATTTCATCGTTCTCATAAGCCACCTCGCGAGAGTGACGATTCGGACGACACGCGTGTGCGATCCGGTGACTTGACTGTGCACGACCAGTGTCACGAGCGCATCACGGCAGGGCAGAGGGTGTGCCCGTCAGCACCTCGTGGATCCGGCGGGCGACGGTTTCCGCTTCGCCCGGCTGCAGCGTCCACGCCGCCACCTCGAGACACCCTTCCTGGTAGGGGACCGGCACCAGTTCGATCGAAGGATCGCCCTCCCGCAGGCGGCGGGTCGCATCGGCGGGGCTGACCGTGACGAGATGCCGGTCCCAGCGGATGCGCAGGTGGGGGACTTGGTTGGCGATTTGGGGGACAAACGTGTCCGTGGTGACCCCGCGGATCGACGCAGCAACGGTCGCGATTGTCGTGATCCTTCGTTCCCACTCGCGCCACTCGGCGTCGTGATCGCGCCGCAGGTAACGTTCAAGCGCGACGAGCATCCCGACCATCTCTTCCCGGCCGACTTTCAGCCCTCGCCCGATCGTGTCGCTGTGGGGCGCGGTGTTGAGACGGGCCGCATGAATCAAGTCACTGCGGCCGAGCAGCAGGCCGGCGGTTTGAGGTCCCTGCAATCCCTTCCCGCCCGAGAAGGCCACGAGGTCGAAGCCCATCCGCGTGTACGTGAACAAGTTGTCGAGCGGCGGGACGTCCGCGGCGGCGTCGTTCAGCGTGGGGATACCGTGCGCCTTGCCCAACCGGACCCATTCTGCGGCGGTGATCCGGCCCTGCGGCTCGTTCTTGTTGAGGAACAGCATCATCGCCGTGCGCGCGTTGAGCGCGCGTTCCAGATCGAGAGGCGTCTCCACTTCGATCAGGCGAACGCCGCAGTTCCGGACCGCGCGGTCGTAGGGGAAGCGGTGGGATGTTTGGATGATGACCTCGTTCTGCATCCCGTCCGTATCCGGAAGCCGGCGGATGAACTCCGGGTTGGTCCCGGTGATGCAGGCCGCCGTTCCCAGGGTCAGCGCGGCGAACGCGCCGGAGGTGACCATCGCGGCCTCGCAGCGGAGCAGGGCCGCGATCCGCCGGCCCACCGCGTCCTGCAGGTCCTCGAGCCGTACGAAGTGCCCGGACACCGCCGCCATGGCCTCAACGACCTCGGGAGCCAACAGCGACGCGGTCATCATCGTATACGTCCCTGCGCCGTTGATGATGGGGCGCACGCCGAGTTCCCTGAGAAAATCGAGGCGGGCGTGGATCCCGCGGGCCTCGCTGGAGTCCTGCGTGGCCATGATCTCAGCGTTACTTCAGGCCCTTGCGCACGTCGGGGTTGAGCGAGTAGACGCCGACCACTTGGCCGCTGGCCAGCATGTGTTTCTGCACCGCTCGGAGCGTGTCGCCCCCGGTGAACGCCCCCGTCAGCCCGAGGGTCTTCACGTTCAGTGCGTAAACGCCGAAATGGTAGTGGTGGGCGAGCGCATCGTTCCACGGCGGGCACGGGCCGTCGTAGCCGCCCGTGGTTCCCTTCACGAAACCGGTGACGCCGAGGTCATTGGCGCCGCGAAGGCCGTATGTTGCCGGACCCACCGGCTTCGCGGCATGCCCGCTTGACTCCGCGCCCTCCGGTATCTCGGTTACGCTTGGAGGAATGTCGACCAGAATCCAGTGGAAGAAGTTGAGGCGCTTGAGCGTGGCGGGAATGGTCTTGCCCTCTTGGTTCGCAGTGTCGAACGACGACGGGGCGTCCGTGTCGACCATGACAATCGCATAGGACGCCGTCCCGGCCGCGCCCTTCGTCCACCTAATCGCCGGGCTCCGGTTCGGGCCGTCCGTGACATGCCCCTTGGCCGCAGGAACGCAGTACGCATAGACCGGGGGGATGGCGCCGTTCGGCTTGACCCCGGTCACGGTCACCGAGAGAGTGGCCAGCCCGCGAGCATCGACCACCAAGGATCCGCTCACTGACAGGCACGCACCGCATATCAGCAGCACGGCCGCCCACACAAGACGCCCCCGATCCGGCATCGATCACCCTCCCTCTACCTGATGTGCGTCTCTGTCATCATGCTCGCTCCGGCGAGCCAAACTGGTGAGGAGTGGCGGGGCGGCACCGCGTGCGTCGAGGCACGTTTACCGCAGCAAGACGAGCAAGCCCGACGCCCGCGCCCACGACGTTCAAGAGGAGGGGGAGCAGGACGCCCATGCCCATCTGCGCCGTCTGCGCTTCATGCCGAAATCCAGCTTCCGTGGCGGCCCAGCTCATGTGCGCATCGGCCTCCGCAGTCTCGGGTCGGCCAGATCACGGATGGCATCGCCCAAGATATTCCATCCCAGGACGAAGAGCGTGATCGTGACCGCGGGGAACACGACCGTGTACCAGAACACGAAGGCGTGGCCCGGCTCGCCCATGATCCACTTCCGCGATAGGGCGATCAGTTGCCCCCAATCAGCGTACCCGACCTCGGTGCCGAGGCCAAGAAAACTGAGGGCCGCCGACACGATCACGATGTTCCCCATGTCGAGCGATCCGTACACGAGAAACGGGAAGATGGCATTGGGCATGACGTGCCGCAAGATGATGCGGAGATTGCTCCCGCCGAGCGCCCGAGACGCGGTCACGAATTCGCGCCCGGCCAGCGAAAGCACTTCGCCCCGCACGAGGCGCGCGTAGATCGGCCAGTTGACCGCCCCGATCGCCAAGATGATCTTGTCGAGACCTTTCCCGAGCACGGCGACGATCACGACCGCGAGCACAAGCCCCG
>DASSXJ010000027.1 GCA_035703895.1 bacterium
TGGCTCGTTTTGGCAGACATGCCGGTAGATCGACGCCAACTCACTTCCGGCGCGGCGATCGCTCTCGCCGATCAACACCATATCGGGATTCAAAAAGTCTCTGATGACGTTGCCCAGGGCGATGAATTCAGGATTGTAGCAGACGCCGAAGTCCCTGCCGAGCGCCTTGCCCGAAACGCTTTCTATCAATGGGATGAGGCGCTCATCTGTCGTCCCAGGCGACACGGTTGATGTAATCACAAATACGTGGTACGGCTTTTGCGTCCGCCGAAATGCTAATGAAAGATGCGTCAACGCCTCCACAAGGTACTTGTCTGAAAACTGGCCATCAAGCTGTACGGGCGTCGGCACGATCACGAACGTGATGACGGATGCCGCCATCGCGTCCGCGTATTGAGTCGTAGCGCGAAGCCTCTCACCCGCTGAGGTGATGAATTCCTGCAATTGCGGTTCGTAGACGGGCATTTCCCCCCGATTGATTGCCCTCACGGAGTCCTCGTTGATGTCGACGCCGGTGACGTCATACCCGCGAGCCGCAAGGCATGCGGCGGTACACGCCCCCAGCTTGCCGAGCCCGATGACTGACAGGGCCGTCCGCGCCGGAACTTCTTCTAGAACCCTTGATGCCGGGGCATGGGAAGGCTTCATCGTCTCACCTGTAGTGGTTTCTGCCCCAACGCGTTACTGTTTAGACGCCGTCGCGACTACGGGTGGGCAGCGGTGTTACCTACGGGCGAGGCGATTGAGCATGGTGGTTTTCAGTCTCACCAACGCCGTCCGCGCTGCGCGTCTCGCCCCCATGGATCGACGCACCTCCACGTGGGGGTGCCCAGCGGGTCTCACCGGCAAGGAACGGAGATAATCGTGGATGCGGCCGGCCGCCCTCGCCTGCGAAAATCCGTCTCTGACATCGTGCATGCCTCGACGTGCCAGTCCGGGGAGGACCCCCCGATGATCGTAGGCCAGCCGGAGCACGCGGCGAACCTCGTCCACCGTGACCTCCGCCCATCGGTGCCCACGGTACATCCGACGCATCTCGGCGAGCCGCACATCAACAGGCACCAGCCGGCCGGTCGGCTTGATGACGAGGCTGTTCTGCTCATTCAGGAACTCGGTGCTCCCGCCCCAGCCGATCGCGGCGACGGGTTTGCCCATCGCCATCGCCTCCATACACGGCATCCCCCACCCACTGGCGCGCTCCGTAGAAATGTACAGGTCGCACGTGTTATACAGTGCGCGGAGCTGCACGGCGTCCATGCGCCGCGCGATGACGGCGACATGCGGAAGGTCCGTTCGTCGAGCAAATGAGGCGGGCAGGCACCCGCGGACGAGCCGCTCGAGTTCTGCCCCAGAATGCCGATCCGACTGGGTTTTCAGCACCAGGGTGACGTCATCACGTGCGTGAAATTCCGCGCAGTAGGCTTCCAGCAAGAGATCAAACCCCTTCCGCCAGTCAAACGGGAAGACGTAGAGGAAGCAGAATCCGCGGCGGCCGTCGATCTCCAGCCGATCTGTGACGGGCTTGAAAAACTCCGTGTCCACCCCGTACGGAAACACCCTCAGCTTCGCCGCATCGATTCCTGAAGCCGAGAAGGTCTCGTAATTGAACCGTGATGGGACCCACAGCTCCTCCACACTTTGAGAACCAACGGCCCAATTCTCGGGGATCCGGTCGGTTTCAAAGATCGTGTAGCCGATTCGCCGCACGACATTTTTGAAGCAGACACGAGGATAAAAATCCGGCGTGTAATGCACGAGCCCCGCCGGGTACGGTCCCACATCGGTGCCACGCAACCTCACAAGCCGGTCCCCCACCCCCGGCTCGAGAAGCTTCCGGTCATCTGCCCCCACGATGCGCAGCCGCACCGGCAGTCCTGCATCGGTGAGACCAAACACGAAGGCACGGGAGACGGCTCCGTAGCCTGAGGCCTCGAAGGCCGGACCGACCCATATTAATCCAGTGACGCCGGGCGTGTGCAGGATGTTACGCGGCACGTTGCCTCACACGACAGCCCCCGCCGCCTCCCGGTAGGCGTCCAGGGTCCGTGCTGCCGTCGCCGCCCAGGGAAAAGCCCGCGCCCGCGCCGCGCCCCGGCCCTTGAGCGTCGCCCGCAGCGCGTCGTCGGCCAAGACCCTGCGGATGCCGTCCGCAATGGCGTCCGGGCGCGCCGGGTCGACAAGCACGGCCGCATTGGCGGCGACCTCCGGCATCGACGAACAGTCGCTCGTGACCACCGGCGTGCCGCAGGCCATGGCCTCGAGGATGGGAAGCCCAAACCCTTCGTACAGCGATGGGAACAAGAACGCGCTGGCGCCGGTGATCAGGGCGGGCAGGGCTCCGTCGGGGACAAACCCGCAGAAGCGCACGTGGCCACCGAGACCCAACTCTCGGGCGCGGCGCATGATCCCATCGACCAGCCATCCGCTCCGCCCTGCGATGACGAGCGGAGGTATCTCCCGGGTCTCCGCGCGCACGATCGCATGGGCTTCGATGAGGCGTTCGAGGTTCTTGATGGGGTTGATCACCCCGGCATAGAGCAGGTACTCGGACGGGAGCCCCAGTTGGCGCCGGACGTTCGCCACAACATCCGCCGGAACTGGAGCGAAGCGGGCATCGACGCCCAAATGCACGACCCGGGTTTTCTCCCGAGCGTCTGGAAAGCGTTCCATGACGTCCCGTGCCGTCGCCTGCGAGTCCGCGATCAACAGGTCGGCCCGCCGTACCACGGCGGGCAGCACGGCACAGCGGATCCAGCGGTGTCCGCGGGTCAGCGTCTCTGGAAACAGCAGGGGAATCAGGTCGTGGATCGTGACCACGCGACCAATCCGGCGCGACGCGGTCAAGGGAAACCCGAGCGTGTCTGGGGCATGGAACACGCCGATGCCGAGGCGAGAGAGTTGGGGACCCAGAAACACGTTACCCCGGACTGTGGAATGCCACGGGCCCGTGCACCGCGTGTCCAGCAAGGCGCGGCCGGCCACCTGATCGGCGCTCGCGCTCGCGAGCATCTCCAGGAGCCAGGCCGGCTTCTTGTCCCCCGCAAACAGCACAAACTCGTTCTGATTGTGCTCGTCCATTGATCGAGACAAGAGCGCTCGGGTGAGTTCCTCGACGTACCGGCCGATCCCGCCGTAGGCCGCGGTGCAGAGCCCTAGGTCAATGCCGATACGGAGCCGTGCGGCGGACGATCGCACGGCCGGTGGAAAATCCTTGGCGCGGGGTCCCGACACCCGGGTGGTCGGGCTCATGGTGAACGGGGAGAACCGGCGTAGGTAACGATACGAAGCCCCTCGTAAAAATGGTCCCCCACGGGCCGGAACCGCCACTCGCGACCGTCCGTCCACCTGGCGACGGCCATCGGCGAGAACGTCAACCCCGAGAATGGGACATAGGCCCACCGCGTGACATGCTGTTGAGAGAGGTGTTGCACGAGCACGCTTAGGGCCTCCGGAGTTTGCACGAGCATGAGGTCCTTCTCAAAGTACACGCCTCCGGCCCCCAGCGTCAACCATTCCAGTGGTGTGATGATGATCTGGGCGGACACCCCACGCAGCCATCCGTTGATCCGGGCGTTGCGGGCCGACGCCTGGAGCACCTGATCGACCCCTGCCGCTTGGAGGAGGAGGCTCACCGCCGCGAGCGCCGCGGCAGCCAGGCGGAGGGTTGGCCAGAGGGGTGGTGCGGCCGCGCGGGCCCGTGCCAACGCCGCGGCAGCCAGCCAGACAAGCGGCGGCAGGATCGGCAACAGATACCGCGGCCCCCACTGCATCCCCCCATGGGTCCCGGTGACGATGACCTCGGCGCAAAACAGCGCGCTGGTCCCCCACAGGAAGCGTTCCCAGGGAGCAACCGGCCCTGTGAGGAAAGCGAGCACGACGATGGGGGCTGCGGGGAGCAGGCCGGACACGACGGTTCGGCCGGAAAGAATCAGGACACCCGTTCCCACGGCGGCGATCGCCCCGGCCACGATCATCCCGGGGGACTGTCTGCGGACGCCCATCCGGAGGAGCCCCCCACCCAGCAGCAACGCGACCGTCATGGCGAGGCCGACCGCCACAGCTGACGGGTTAAACGCATAGAAGTCGGGCGACGCGAGCTGATAGTAGGCGTTGCCCATCTTCTCGCGGAGCCATACTGCCGCGTGGGCACCGCCCGACGCCAGGGAGGCGGCACCGCCGACCCTGGTCGCGATGAGGTCGTTCCCTTTCCACCCGAACGGGCTCCCAACCAGGTGGGTATTGAGCGCCCACAACGCCAGAGCCGGCACCGCCGCCCCAGAGATCAGGAGGAGGACCCCCCGAAAGCGGCCGCGGGGCGCGGCGTACAGCCATGCCACCGCGACGGCGAGAGCCAGAAGATAGACCTCGTTGCGCAGCCAGACGCCGAGTCCGAGGAGCACCCCGGCAGCGGTCATCCGCCAGAATGCGATCTTCGGGGCACGGTCGATCTCTCCACAGAGTAGCGCGAGCGCACCGGCAGCGAGGAACACGACGAGCGTGTGATCCCAGAAAACCACGCCATAGACGAAGACCGGGGATGCCAGCCCAACCGCGAGCGCGCCCGCCCAGGCGAGATCGGGGGCGCGGCGCCTCAGCACGTGGTAAGTGATCCAGACGGTTCCCAGCACGGCGGCTGCCGGGAGGACGACCAAGCCGGGGAACCCAAGGAGCCGGTAGACCAATGCCGATGCCATCGAGAAGTACGGGAGGTATGAAAGGTAGAACCGGCCGGCGCTGCCAGCGTGGAACCACCTTCCCATTGGGAAGTAGATCCCTTGGGGATCAATCGCCTGTGCCGGATACGGGACCGCGAGATCGCCGTAGTGGGACCGCAGGAGGCTCTCGACCTGGACGAACCGCACCGCCGAATCAGGAGACCAAAACCCGCCGGACCGCACGAGCATGAGCCCGACCACCACCTGGGCGGCGAGGCAGACCAGCAGCACGATGACCAACACGCGCCTGCTGTCCGCTTGCGGACGTGACTGAGCCGCCCCCGGGGCGACTCCAAGAGTGGGCGGCGGAAGGCTGACCACCGAGGACGAGGGTCCCATCATGGGAGGGGCCGAGCAGGTTTGCGCGGCCGGACCTCCCGGCCGAGCAGCCGCGCGTAGTCCCGGAGTGTCCTCCCGAGCCGCATTTTGCTCGCCCCTTCCTTGAGGTCGTACCGCAGGACGAGGGGTACCTCGGCGATCCGGGGGCGCACAATCCGAGCCTTCAACAGAATCTCGGTCATCACGGAGAACGCCTGAGCTTCGACCAAACGGTCCCCGTAGATGCTCAACAGTTCCTTGAGGAGGGCGGCCCGGTACGCTCGGAACCCTGTCGTGTAGTCCCGCACCCCTGGGATCGGGCACACGCATTTGAACACCAGGCCGGCCGCGCGGCTCAGCATCCGGCGACGCCACGGCACCCCTTCTTCTTTTCCGCCGCGGACAAACCTCGAGGCGATCACGAGATCATAGCCGGCCTCGAGCTGCGTGAACATCTCCGGCACAAGTTCTGGGGGGTGCGAGTTGTCGGCGTCCATCGTGACGATGACATCGCCGTCGGCAGCGCGCCGGCAGGCCTCCTGAATGCCGGTCCGGATCGCTGCGGCCAGGCCGCGGTTCCGGTCGTGCCGGATGACCTCGACCGGGAGACGCTGAGCGGCGGTCTCTGCCACGGCGGCCGTGCCGTCGCGGCTCCCGTCGTCGACAACCAACACGTGGAACACGAACCGCCCGGACCACGCCGCATGGACGCGGCTGAGCAGCGGCGGAAGGTTGTCTGCCTCATTGTAGGCCGGGAGGGCCAGCCACACCGTCGGTGGCGGTGCCGCGGTGGACGCGGTCCGCGAGGAACCACGGCGGCGCTCGCCCCTCATCTGGATCTCGCCGCCCCACCGTACAGCCGGCTCGTGAGCGAGAAGACGTAGACGTTGTTGAAGTCCCACTCGTTCCCGGGGATGAAACTGTCGTTCAAGAGGTCCTCGAGCCTGCGGAACGAGGCGGGCGTCATCGGTACGGTCGCCACGATCCAGATGCGCTGGTGCTCCTCCGCGATGGACCGCGCCCACGCCTTGTCCACACTTGGGACTGGGGACGTCTTGCTGCGTGCCATGTGATAGGTTTCCACAGGGGTCAATTCGTATCTACCTAAATGCCCCTTGTAGTAATACTCGAAGGGGATGCGCGCAAACCCCGGGATGAAGAGGAGGTAATCGTTCGCCCCCGCCACCCTGGACACGACGGCCGCGGCGCCGCGCCAATCATAATCCCCCGCGTGGTGCCACCGGTACCCGTTCAGCACCGGGCCGTTCGCCAGCAAGACGATGGCCACGAAGCCGGCCATCACGGTGGGGTGACCTGGCGCGCGAAGATGGCCCAGGCGCGCGATGCGCGTCGCGACCACATCGATCCCCGCGGCCACCAGCAACGCGAACGGAGGCTCGAGAAACGAGAAGTATCTTGGATAGAAAATATTATCGCGCAACGACACCACGAGCGCCATCGCCACCGGCCCGACCAAATAACAGAGGAGGCACCATGCCCGTTCCCCCCGGATGGCATACGTGCCGAGCACGAGGAGCACGAAGAACGGCAGGACGATGAGCGATTCCTGCCAGAGGGGCACGACCCCGACGTGGTGGTAGCCGCCCGTGCCGAGCAGCTCCCCGCCAAACCCAAACTGCGCCAGGAGGTCCTGGACGGCTCTGAGACCGACAGGCACCCGGAACGTCGGCTCCGCTTTCCCGGAGGTCGCCTGCATCACGAAGCCATGGACCCACGGAACGAACAGGAGGGCGACGATCCCCAGTGAGAGCGCCGCCGCGGTGAGCGTTCGGCGATCGCGCCGCACCAGCGGGATCAGGTAGAGGACCTGCGACCCGATGACCAAGAAGCCGAAGTAGTGCGTGTACACCATGAGGGCAGAGGTCACGGCATAGGCGATCCAGGGCCAGGACGTCCGGTGCTGAACCCCGCGCCGCAGTGAATACCACGAGGCCAACGCCAGCAGACCCAGCAGCGGATACATCCGCGCCTCCTGCGCCGCTGTGGTGGCGAACGCCGATCCCGCGAGCAGCGCCGCCGCCACAAGCGCGACGTCGCCGTCCACCAGCTGTCTCGCGAACGCATACAGCAGAGGGACCATCAAGAAGCCGATCAGAGCCGAGAGGGCGCGGACCGCGGTCTCGCCCGAGCCGAAGATGTGGATCCAACCGCCGAGCAGGACGTAGTACAGGGGTGGGTGCGTGTCGTTGTCCGGGAGGAACCGCAGAACCGCCCAGACGGGTTTGGTGGCGAGATTGACGCTGAACGCTTCGTCAAACCACAGGCTGTGGATGGTGAGCCCAAGGAACCGCGCCTCGGCGGCGACCACGAGGATGACGGCAGCGGCGATCCATGACGCTCTCAAGGTGCTGCCCTTGGGCATCCCGGAACCTCCGGCGCGAAAAGCGGCTACAAATCTTCAAGCGGCCGGACCCGTGGGCCCGGCCGCTTGAGCGTGTTGAGCGGATCGTCGATTTAGAACGTGGAGCCGCCTGCGGACGACCCGTCGCTGTACAGGAAGATCGAAACCATGTCGGCTGCCGCCAACGGAGAGACGGTGCCGGACATGATGATCGTGACGAGCGCGTTCGTCGTCCCGGTGATGGCCGGGCTCGCCCAGTGCATGTTGCCCGGCGTGACCAAGCCGATATTGTTCCCGGTAATGTCGAACAGGTTGTACTGCTGGTAGTAGGCCCACTCCAGGGTCTTCGCCTCCTGGAGGACGTTGTCCGCCTCTGCCTTGTACGCCTTCTTACGGGCGCCCAGGTAGCGCGGGACTGCGAGCGCGATCAGGATGCCGAGGATGGCCAGCACGACGACAAGCTCGATCAGCGTGAAGCCGTGCTCCCGGCGATTTAGGGTCTTGCGAAACCATGCAAACACTAGACGTACCTCCCTTTTTTGTCTGATTAGTCCATCGTCCTGCTAGTGCGTCCTCTCGTGCCTTCCCCCATCCTCAGGTCCTCGATCACCTCCACCCCTTGAGTATTCTTCGTCCCTTTTGATGCCCAAAACCTGTATCCTTTAGACTCGCCTGCCCCCAACATGGGGGGCACTAGAACGTCGAGCCGCTTGCGGAAGATCCGTCGCTATACATCAAGACCGAGACCAAGTCGGTGGAGGCCAACGGGGAGACGGAGCCGGACATGATGATCGTGACGAGCGCGGGGGCCGTTCCGGTGACCGTCGGCGAGTTCCAGTGCATGCCGCCGGGGGCCGCAAAACCGATCGAGGTCCCCGAGGTGTCGAACAAGTTGTACTGTTGATAGTAGGCCCACTCCAGGGTGCGTACCTCCTGGAGGACGTTCTCAGCCTCGGCCTTGTACGCTTTCTTGCGAGCCCCCAGGTAGCGGGGAACCGCCAGGGCAATCAGGATCCCGAGAATCGCAAGGACAACCACCAGTTCGATTAGTGTAAAGCCACCTCGCTTGCGTACCACACTCCCCCACCCCCTGGTACCCACCGCCGTCTCACCCTCTCATCCCCTCTGCCTCATTTCCCCTCGGAACCATTGCCGTTACTCTCAGAATGCCCATTTTTATGGGCTTTCAGACGTGTGAGGCGGGCCGTGAACCATCCCCCGGTGAACGACGTTCGACACTAAGCACACACGGCCGGATAGATTCCCCGGCCGCGTGACCAGCTGTATACCTACTCGTCAATTTCACATATCAACCACCGAAGTTCAGCGCCAGTTGCGGGTCTAGAACGACGACCCCCCTGCCGATGACCCATCGCTATAGAGGAGGACCCACACGCTGTCTCCGGTGGTGATCGGGCTGCAGCCGCCACATCCGGTCATCTGGATCGACACCGATCCGTCAACGGCTCCGCCAAAGTCCGGCGCCGCCCAGTGCATGCCCCGCGGCGTCGCTAGGCCGATCGAAGTCCCCGTCGTGTCGAACAGGTTGTACTGCTGGTAGTAGGCCCACTCCATCGACTTGGCTTCCTGTAGCACGTTATCGGCCTCGGCCCTGTACGCGGATTTCCGGGCCGCCAGATACCGCGGCACCGCGAGCGCGATCAAGATGCCCAAGATGGCGAGCACCACCACCAACTCGATGAGTGTAAAGCCCTTGGAACTTCCATGGAACTGCCTGCGGGCCCATGAGAGCACCTTGCACCCCTCCTTGATCTCCGCCCAACCCGAGAGCCGGGTGAGCATCTCGCCGGGTGAATTACCGTCGAGAGGAGGGGCTTCCCTGATTCGAATGAACAGAAGGCTCGTTAGTCGGACGAGGCTGGCCCTATCAATCGAAGCAAGTGCGTTGGATGGTACCGTCCAAGGCGCACAGCTGTCGCGCCCGGCTCGCCTGCGCGGTCCTGATCAGATCACGAAATTCATGGCCCGGGTTCGCGGTGCCCTTCAAACCGGAACAGTTCCGCGCCGGAGAAGTCATAGAACACGGACGTGCCAAACGCGCTGGCGAGCGCGGGGAGGACACGCCCTCGCAGTTGAGCAGAAACTGGACCGTTCACTACGAGCCACACCCGACGGTGTGCCCCAGCGAGACCCCGTGCCTGCGCGAGCGCCCGCGCGTCGATCTCGGGCCCGCCCCTGGGGGCCAGGATCAACGACGGACGGCGCTCTCGGAAGTAGTACCTGAAGGTCTCCTCGCCCGGCAAGTCAGCGAAGAGCAAGAGGTCATCGGGTCCACCGACCCGGGCCACGAGAGCGGCCGCGGCCCGCCACCGAAAGGACCAGGTCGCGGGGTCGAGATAGTATTGGTGCAGCGCCGGAAGCGAGTACAACAGCAACCCCACGGTCCACCACGCCGCTACGGCTCGTGGATGGAATCGGACCGTGCTTGCCAGCCACACGATCCCACCGGCAAGGAACATCGCCCAGAACGGCAGCACGATGGAGAACCACCGGGGGATGAAGATCGGAGTGACAAGCGACACCGCCGCCATGACGCCGATCGTCATGACCGGAGGCAATCCGAGGAGGGCGAGACCGCGCCGGTTGGCACCAAAGGAGACCACCCCGAACGCGAGGGTCACGAGAAACGGCAAGAGCACGAGGATCTGCTCGAGCGGGCCGAGCCGGCCCGCCGAGAAGTATCCGGCGGCCCCAAAGAGGGCGCCGCCGTAGGCGAAGAGTCCGAACAGATCGCCGAGCCGGAGCGCGGTCTCCGACAGACCGTGAGCCTGGCCGACCTGGGTCCACAGCGAGGGCGCCCATGGCGCGTAGAGGCATCCCACCGCCCCCAGCGCCGCCAGCCACCCTCGGAGGTGCCGGCGGTTCCAGCCGGCGATCCAGGCGCCGTGCGCGACGAGCACGAGGACGGCCAGGTACGATGTGTACGCTGTCAGGAGCGCAAGCAACGCATAGACGATCCACCCGAGGACGCTCCCCCGCTCTACGGCGTCGGCGATGGCCCACGTCGAGGCAACGACGAGCGCCCCCGCGAGGGGATACATCCTGGCCTCTTGCGCGGCCATAATATGGAACGGTGAAACGCTCACCAGAAAGGCTCCGAGCAGGCTGACCGGGACCGGGGCCACCTTCCGCATCACGGTATAGGTCAAGCCGACGGTCAGGACGCTCGCGACCGCGGAGGGGATCCGGAGGACGGTCTCTCCTGTGCCCGCCACCCCGATCCAGGCCTTCATCAGCAGGTAGTATAACGGCGGATGGAAATCGACGGCCGCGACGACGTGGAGGAGGTCCCGCCAGGCGAACCGGGTGATCCACACGACAAAGATCTCGTCGGACCACAGGCTGTGCTGGCCCAGGAGGGCAAACCGCAAACACGCGGCGAGGAGGAGGATCCCTCCAAGGAGCATCCCCGTGCCGGCGTGAGACGACGGCCTGGCTCCCCCCGCGGGTTCGGAAAGGCCGTCCACTCGATCGGTCACTTCGCGATGTGCCCCGCAGCCAGCAGATACACGATCGCTCCAGAGAACTGGCGCAGGCCGACCGGATGATATTCAGCACCAAACGCCCCTAAGATTCGGTCCCGCGTGTCCGCGGTGAAGGGAATCGTGGTGATGAGCCAGACCCGCGGATGCTGGACCGCCAGCTGCCGCATCTGCGCATCGGTGAGCGTGACGCGATCCCCCGGGGCGAGTTCCAGCGATGGGACCGGATCTCGAAAATAGTACTTGAAGGGCATCGCGGCCGATGTTCCGACGTAGACGAGCGCGTCATCGGGCCTCTCCAGTGCCCTGACCAGACGGGCGGCCGCGCGCCACTGGAAGGGCCGGGCCCCGGGATCGGCATAGTAGCGATCCAGGGCGGGCACCTGGTAGAGGAGGAGCGCGGCAATGAGGAGCGGGATCAGCCGCTCCTTCGGGACCTCGACGTGCTCTGCGACGTCGTAAACGCCTCGGGCAAGCACCGCGGTGAGAAAGGGCAGCACGAAGGAAAACCAACGGGGGATGAACATCGGATGCGCCCACGACACGATGAACGCGACCCCGATGGTCACGAGCAGCGGCAATCCGAGCAGCGCGAACGAACGCGGGGCCGCGGCAAACGCCGTCCCCCCGCGCCAAAGGAGGACGAGGAATGGCAACAACACGATGAGCTGCTCGACCGGCCCCACCCTCCCGGTAAAGAAATAGCCGGCCATGCCGAACAACGACCCGCCGAACGCCCACAATCCCAACAGATCATTGAGATTCATGTACAGCGCAGGGTTGTGATACCACCCGTAGCTGTGTCCGTTCCTGATCTGCTCGAGGAACGCAGGCCCCCACGGCACGTACAGGACGGCCACGCCCGCGATGGACATCGCCCAACGCCCGATGTGTCGACGCGCACAGCAGCCCACCCAGATCCCATGGGCGAGGAGGACGAGGCCCCCGAGATAGTGCGTGTACACCATGAGGGCCGAAGTGGCGAGGTACCCGGCCCACCGACCCGCGCCGCCCCGGTCGACACTGCCGAGCAGCGCGAGCGTCGAGGCCAGAGCCAACGCGCCCAGGAGCGGGTACATCCTCGCCTCTTGCGCCGCCGCGATCTGCAAGGGCGAGACGGCGACGAGCAACGCGCTCAGGAGACCGACGGTCTCGGTGGAGACACGACGGACGAGCACATACGTCAACCAGACCGAACACAGGCTGAAGCACGCGGACGGGACCCTGATCGCGGCTTCGCCCGGGCCGGCCACGCCGATCCACAGATGCATCAGCAGGAAATAGAGGGGTGGGTGCTGATCAACGGACCGAAGGAGCCCCGGGATGGCGTTCCACGGGTGTTGGGCCACCCAGACGACAAAGGCTTCGTCCTGCCAGACACTGTTCTGGGCAAGCAGGGCAAACCGCAGGCCTGCGGCCAGGGCGAGGAGCCCCACCAGGGCGATGCGTGCGTCGAACGACGGGCGCTGCCGGCGCCCCGGCGCTGCCGGCGCGGCGGCGGGGCCAGGCACCCCAGGCGGAATATCAGCCACCGGCGCGAGCCTCATTTCACGCGGACAAAGTGAACCGGGCCGCGTCTGATCGACGCGGCCCGGCCGTAGACGGCGTCACTACTTGACCGCGAGCGCGAGGTTGAAGATGGGAAGATACAGCGAGATCAGCATCGCCCCGATCACGACCCCCATGCCCACGATCAAGACGGGCTCGAGGATCGAGGTCAGGCTGGCGACCGTGTTCTCGATCTCGGTGTCGTAGAAGTCGGCCACCTTGGTCAGCATGGTTTCGAGCGACCCGGTCTCCTCCCCGACCTTGACCATCTGCACCACCATGGGCGGGAACATACCGCTCGCCGCAAGCGGGATCGCGATGCTTTCGCCCTCGCGGATGCTCGTGCGCACGGCCTCGATCGCCCGCGCAATGACCACGTTGTCGATCGCCTTACCGACGACCTCAAGCGCCTGCATGATGGGGACGCCGCTCGCCACCAGGGTCCCGAACGTCCGGCTGAATCGGGCGATCACGATCTTCTTGTTCACCGGCCCCAGGATGGGGAGCCGCAGCTTGATGTTATCGTAGTTCGCCCGGCCGGCCGGGGTGCGCACATACATGCGGAGCACATAGATGAAGGCGACGATCGCGACGGCAAGCGCCCACCAGAACCGCCGGATCAACATGCTCACGCCCATCGCGATCTGGGTGGGGAGAGGCAGTTCGGCGTTGGACCCCAACTCCTTGAAGAACGTGGCAAACTGCGGGATGATCACCACCGTCATGAAGAGCAGCGCGGCGATCGCGGCGGTGGCCAGCAGGATCGGGTAGGTGGTCGCCGACTTGATCTTCTGGCGCAGCGCCAGTTCCTTCTCCAGAAAGGCCGCCAGCCGGATGAGGACCTCGTCCAGCACACCGCCGGCCTCACCGGCCTTGACCATATTCACATACAGGTTGCTGAAGGCCTGGGGGTGCTTTCCGAGGGCGCTGCTCAAGGTGCCTCCGCCTTCGATGTCCACGCGGACGGCCTCGATCACCGCTTTGAGCTGCTTTTGCTGCGTCTGCTCCTCGAGGATCGACAGGGTCCGCACCAGCGACAACCCGGCGTTGACCATCGTGGCGAACTGCCGGCTGAAGACGGCCAGGTCCTTGAGGCCGATCCCCCGGAACCGGGCAAAGTACTCGCCGACTCCCACGGGCTCGGTTTTGCGCTGGAGGTTCGTAATGAAGAACCCCATCTCGCGAAGTTTCTGCGTGACGGTCTGATCGCTTTCGGCCTCGATCGCTCCCGCCAGCACTCTCCCGGTCTGATCCCGGGCGGTGTACTCATACACAGGCATGGCGCCTACCCTCCATAAGACTGATACGAGCAGCTGTGCCTCATACGTGGACGAGTTTTCGGAGCTCGTCGGGGTGAATCGCCCGGGCGAGCGCATCCTCGTGGCTGACCAAGTGGCGCCGGACCAGATCGGCCAGCGCCATATCCATCGTCTGCATCCCGTACTGGCCCCCGGTTTGCAGGGCGGACTCGATCTGATGGGTCTTGGCCTCGCGGATCAGGTTGCGGATCGCCGGCGTGGCCATCATGATCTCCACCGCCGGCACGCGCCCGATCTCGTCGAGGGTCGGCCAGACGCGCTGGATCGTCGCGGTGGACGCGGCGGCCCGCCGGTGCCCGTCCGTGTGGGCGCCGGACGCCCTGGTGGCGTACCGATGGTTGGGGAGCAACTGCTGCGAGATCACGGCCTCGATGACGGAGGCCAGCTGGATCCGGATCTGCTGCTGCTGATAGGGGGGGAAGACGTCGACGATCCGGTCGATGCTCTGCGCCGCGTTGGCGGTGTGCAGCGTCGCGAACACGAGGTGGCCGGTTTCGGCGATCGTGAGCGCCGCGGAGATCGTCTCGAGATCCCGCATCTCGCCGACCATCACGACGTTCGGGTCCTCGCGCAGCACGCCGCGGAGCGCGTTGGGAAAGCTCTGCGTATCGAATCCCAGTTCCCGCTGGTTGACGATGCCCTTCTTGTGGTCGTGCAGGTACTCGATCGGATCCTCAACGGTCACGATGTGCGCCGCCCGCTCCGAGTTGATGGCGTCGAGCATGGCGGCGAGGGCTGTGCTCTTGCCGTGTCCGGTCGGCCCGGTGACGAGGACCAGCCCGCGCGGCTTTCGGGAGAGATCCCGCAAGATCGGCGGGAGGTTGAGGTCTTCGATGGAGGGGATCACCGAGGGGATCGACCGCATGGCGATGCCGGTCGCGCCCCGCTGGCGGTACAGGTTGACGCGGAACCGCCCCAGGCCGGGAACCCCGTAGGACAGGTCGAGTTCCCAGGTTTTCTCGAACTTCTGCTTCTGGAAGGCGTTCAGCATGCTGTACGCCAGCTGCGAGGTGTCCTCCGGGGAGAGGACCTCGCGGTGCTCGAGCGGCTGGAGCTTCCCCCACACCCGGATCGTCGGCTTTCGGCCGGCGGTGAGGTGAAGATCGCTCGCCTGCGCGTCCATCGTTTCCTTGAGCAATTCGTTGATGTGCATCAGGATCCCCCCGCTCTAAGATAATGAGTGCCGTATTGAGTCGCGCGTTTCCCAATCGCTGCGCGCCGTCATAGACTCGTTCCCCTTAGTCGCTGACGAAGACGACATCGAGGACCTCCTCTGGGCTGGTCGACCCGAGGATGACCTTCTCCAGCCCATCCTCCGCGAGGGTCCACATCCCCGCCTTCACCGCCTGCTCCTTGATCTCCGTAATCGACGCCCGCTTCGTGATCAACGTCTTGATCACATCGTCGATGACCATGATCTCGAAGATCCCGTTCCGCCCCTTGTACCCGATCTTCGTGCAGAACTCGCATCCCACCGGCCGGTAGATCGGCACCTGGCCGTCGCCGGCCAGCATCGTCGCACCCAGGCGCTGCAGCACCTCCGCGGGCGGCGTGTAGACTTGCTTGCACTTGTCGCACAGGATTCGGACCAAGCGCTGCGCGATCACGCCGATCAGCGACGACGCGACGAGAAACGGCTCGATCCCCATGTCCACGAGCCGGGTGACCGCGCCCGGGGCGTCGTTGGTGTGCAACGTGCTCAGCACCAGGTGGCCGGTCAGGGCGGCGTGGATGGCGATCCTGGCGGTCTCCTCGTCGCGGATCTCACCGACCATGATGATGTCGGGGTCCTGCCGGAGGAACGACCGGAGGCCGTTGGCGAACGTGAGGCCCGCCTTGGGGTTCACCTGCACCTGGTTGATGCCGGCGAGCTGGTATTCCACCGGGTCCTCGACCGTGACGATGTTGGTCTCCGTCGAGTTGAGCTTGTTAAGAATGGTGTAGAGGGTCGTCGTCTTCCCGCTGCCCGTCGGTCCGGTCAGCAGGATGATCCCGTACGGCTTCGTGAGCATGGACTCGAACCGCTGACGGTTTTCGGCGAGGAGCCCGATCTTCTCGATGCTGACCAGCGTCTGGCTCTTGTCGAGGATCCGCATCACGACCTTCTCGCCGAACACCGTCGGGATCGTACTCACCCGCAGGTCAATTTCCTTGTTCTCCACTTTGAGCTGGATCCGCCCGTCCTGGGGGAGGCGGCGCTCGGCGATGTCCATGTCCGCCATGATCTTGATCCGCGAGATGATCGCCGCGTGGATGTGGCGGGGTGGGGTCATGACGTTGTACAGCGAGCCATCGATGCGGTAGCGGACCCGCACCCGCGTCTCCTGCGCCTCGATATGGATGTCACTGGCGCGCTGGCGAAGCGCCTGGACGATAATGGAGTTGACGAGGCGGACGACCGGCGCCTCGTCGACCAACTTGCGGAGGCCCTCGAGCCCCATCTCTTCAGCGGAGTCCGTCTTGATGTCCTTGATCATGGCCCGGATGCTGTCGTCGAGCGCGGGGTACTGGTTCAGCACCCGCAGGAACCCGTCGTGCGAGATGACCACGGGCTCGATATCCTGCCGGAGCTGACGCCGGACGTCGTCCAGGGCGACCACGTCCAGGGGGTCGACCATCCCCAATCGGAGCTTGCCGTCGACGGCGCCCAGCGGGATCAGCTGATACCGCCGGGCCAGGTGCTCGGGCAGCACGAGGAGCGCCGTCTCGTCCGGAACGATGTCATCGAGGTCAACGAACTCGAGGCCGAGCTGCTTGGCGATTGCGAGCGCGATGTCTTTTTCGGTGCCGATGCCCATGCCGATGAGCACCCGCCCCAGGCGTTCCTTGCTCTGCTTTTGCAGCTCCATCGCCTCGGTGAGCTGATCGGCCGTGATCAGCCCGGCCTCGACGAGAACTTCGCCAAGCAGTTTTCTCCGCCGCGAAGTGGTGGCCACTCGATCCCTCCGCCCTACGCTCGCTCGGATGCGGCGCCGGCGTGCCTTGCGGCCGTCATGTCCGCACCGGTTCGGGATTCGCAAGGAACCCGGTGTCGAGCAGGTACGCGTAGATCTGCTGGAGCTTCGCGAATCCGTGGAAATCCGCCCGGTATTCTTTCTCCAGCTTGTAGTCCAGCTCGATGAACTTGTTGAGCGTCACGAAGAACGCGTACTGGACGATGTACGAGGCGCTGGCCGGGGCGTCCCGGTTCTTGTCGACAAAGAGGTTCACGATGTCGATGTGCGGGACGGTGTCGGGGTCGATATTCGATGCCTTGGCGCGGGTCTGCAGGAACTGCTGAAGTTCCCCGGTGGCCTTCCAATCCTTGGCCATCACCATCGCGACGTCGAGGTCGTACTCGAGGTCGCCGCTCCCCATGCTGTGATGCATGGTGGGCCGCTCGAACTGCGAGTACTCGGCCTCGGCCTCCGCCGGGCGCTCGTCGAGACGGCACCCCTCCTTGTCGAGGGGGGAGATCGCAAAGATCGGGATGTTGAGCTCGAGGCTCATCTCCGCCAGCGCGGTCGAGATCAGGTCGTTGCGCGCCTTCCAGTCCTCGACGTACTCGTCCAGCGGGATCTTCTGCAGGTAGTCGAGGAAGATGACGACGTCGTTGGTTTGAAACTCCTGCATCACGTTGTACACGTGCGTGCGGATCCGGCTGAGCGTGTCCTGCCGGCTCCCCTCGATGAGGTAGAGGTACGGCGCGTACCGCGACATCCGCTCCTGTGCGGCCTCCAGCTGGGGGGCAATCGGGTCGCCGCCGGGTTTTCCGCCCACGAGGATCGTCGCCGGATCGATGCCGGTCTCCTTGGCAAACAACCGCGCCGCGAGCACCCGGGAGGTCTGCTCCCACGAATAGTACAGGCAGGGCACGCGATGGTTGGACGAGACGTACGTCGCCAGCTCGAGCGCAAAATTGCTTTTCCCGCGCCGCGGCGCGCCCGCGAGGCCGTAGTAGAAACCCCGCCGCAGGCCTGACAACAACGCATTCAGGCGCTCGAACGGGGCGATCGAGAAGCCGAGGATCCCGCCGGCCCCCGCCAGGCGGGCGGCGTCCTCGGTCAGCGCGGTCAGCACGCTGGTCACCGGGCCGATCCGCTGGCGTACCCGCCGCTTCTGGAGCTCGATGAGCGTGTGGATCATGTCGGTCGTGAACTGGATCAGATCGCCGCGGCCGCCCGTGTCGGTCCCGCCCAAATACCCGCCCAATTGGTCGTGCATGGTTTGCAGCCGCTCGCGGCTGTCGCGGTTCCGGAGGGAATCGACGTACGACATCATCCGGCCGGCGTCGGGCGGGCGCATCGCCAGGACGGCCCGCAGGTAGTGCTCCATCTCGGCGTTCAGCACGCCCCGAGACTCGAGATGGTTGCGCACGGTGACATCATTGATCACTTCGCCGCCGCGCGCGAGATACAGGTCGATCAACGCGTTGCAGAGCCGCCGGGCCACAGGAGAGGGCAGGAGTTCAGGCGTAAACCCCTCGTTGAGGGCGATCGTGATCAGCTGCCGGTCCCGCACGAAACCCTTTAGGATCTGGGCTTCAATGTCTTCGTAATCCATTACTCCCCTCCTGACGCGAAAGCCCGCTTGCCGATCACCCGCACAAGAGACGCACGGTCAGCCACAACGCGCGTTTCGGACCGAGAGGGTGCGAGTTAGTATACAGTAATGTGCCCGGAATTGCCACCAACTCGGACACGGACCCGCACGCCGACCCCGCGCACTCCCGGGACTCCGCCACCGCTACATCGACTCGCTGACGAAGACGACCCGCAGCATCTCCTCAAACGTCGTGACCCCCTCCAGGACCTTCCGGATGGCGTCTTGCTTGAGGGTCCGCATGCCTTCCTCGATCGCCCCGTCCCGCAACTGCTCGGTGGCCGCGCCGCCGACCGCAAGGGCCCGGAGCCGGTCGGTCATCACCATGAGCTCGAACACGCCGATCCGACCCTTGTAGCCGGTCTTCCGGCACACCTCGCAGCCCCGGCCCCGGAAGAGCTGCACATCTTCGGCGCGCTCGGCGTCGACGCCGAGGCGCTTGAGCGCGTCAGCGGGAGGCACATACGCTTCCTTGCATTTCGAACAGATCACCCGGACGAGGCGCTGCGCGAGCACTCCAATCAACGAGGAGGTGATCAAGAAGGGTTCGATCCCCATGTCGCGGAGCCTGACCACCGCGCCCGGGGCGTCGTTGGTGTGGATCGTGCTGAGCACCAGGTGTCCGGTCATGGACGCCTGCACGGCGATCTCGGCGGTCTCACGATCCCGGATCTCCCCGATCAGCACGACGTCCGGGTCCTGCCGCAGGATCGTCCTGAGCCCGCTGGCAAAGGTCAGGCCGACCTTCGGGTTCACCTGGACCTGGTTGACGCGAGGGATCTGGTACTCGACCGGGTTCTCGACGCTCACGATGTTCCGCTCCGCCGTGTTGATCCTGGCGAGCGAGGTGTACAGCGTCGTCGTCTTCCCGCTTCCCGTGGGGCCGGTGACCAAAATGAACCCATAGGGCTTGGTGATCAGACCCTCCCAGGTCTCCAAAATGGAATGCGCGAACCCGATGTCATGGAGGGCGACCTTGGTGCTGCTCTGATCGAGGATCCGGAGTACGACCTTCTCCCCAAGCACCGTGGGCAGGGTGCTGACGCGCATGTCGTACTCCTTGCCCTCGGCCCGGAGGTGGATGTGCCCGTCCTGCGGCAGACGGCGCTCCGCGATGTCCATATCGGCGAGGATCTTGATGCGCGAGATCAGCGGGGCCTGGACGGACTTCGGCGGATTCATCAGGTCCAACAAGACGCCGTCGATTCGAAGCCGCACCTTCACTTCGGTTCGCTGCGGCTCGATGTGGATGTCGCTCGCGCCGGACTGAATCGCCTGGCTGAGGATCTGGTTGACCGCCCGGATGATCGGCGCTTCCTCGACGGCCGTGCGGAGGTTTTCGAGGTTGGTTTCATCGGCGCGCTCGACATCGGTGATCTCCGGCTCGAGGCCGGTGCGGGTCAAGATTTCCTCGATCTCGCCGCCACCCCCGTACACCTGGCCCTGGGCCCGGTCGATGTCGGCGCTGCTCGAGATGACGACGTCGACCTCGAGGCCGGTGAGGAGGCGGATATCGTCGATCGCGACGACGTTCGAGGGATCGGACATCGCGACCACGAGCCGGCTGCCGTCGCGGCCGATCGCCACCACCCCATGGCGGCGGGCAAGGTACGATGGAATCAACCGGGCGATCTCCGAATCCACGGACATGTCCGCGAGATCGGTATAGCGGAGGCCCCACTGCTCGGCCAGCCCCTGGGAGAGCTGTTGCTCCGTAATAGCCCCCATCTCCACCAGGATCCGGCCCAATCGCGCGTTGCTCTGCCGCTGAATGTCCGCGGCCTTCCTCACCTGTTCGTCCGTGACCCACCCGTGCGCGACGCAGATCTCGCCGAGGAGCGGCTCCCGCGCCTTCCTGCCTTTGCCGCCCTCGACCGATCGGACGCGGCTCGGGAGCGCGTGCGGGGCCCCGGAGGGCGCGGGCTTGCGCGGTCCGCCGGACTTCGTCGCGGCAGGGGGGTCGAAGAGCTGGGGGGGCTCGACGGGGCGACTGGGAGGCGGACCCGTGCGCCCGGCGGGCGGCCCCAGGTCTTTCTCGTGCGTGGGCGCAGGCGCGGCGACGGGGTCGGCGGCCGCAGGCGTACCCGGCTTCAGCGTCTGCAGCAGGGACTGCACGGCGGCCGCCTCGTTGGATTTTCCCGCGTAGCCGTAGGCATCCCGGAGGGACTTGAGGACGTCGACGTCGTCGGGGGCAAGCTCGCTCGCCCGCTTCAACGCGGCGACCGCCCCGAGCCAGAGCCCGCGGCCGGCCATCCGCTCCCCCAGGGCGCTCAGGACGACAACCGCGGCAGGCTCTAACTGCTGCTGAATGTAGAGATCAACGAGCTCCCAATACGCGAGGGGTTGTTCCGGGTCCACCTCGATCACTTTCTTGAAGCAGGCCATTGCGCCGTCCGCTCTTCCCGCAGCGCGGGCGGCCAGCCCCGTGTGAAACCACACGGCGGCGTCGAGGACGACGTCTCCCTCGGTCAGGTGGAGCGCATGCCGATAGACGTCGAGCAAACCTGCGATCTCGCCCGGCAGGGCGGACTCGTCGTCGGTTGTTCGGGAGGACGGAGGATTCCTCACAAGCAAGCGGCAACGGCCTCGCGTACTCGACTGACTTCGATGCGCATCCGCCCAAGGTTGCACAAGCGGTTGCCCATGACCACGAGGACCGCGTCCCCGGCGACCGGGGACACCGAGATCGGTCCCGACTCGAACTCGACGAGCAGCATCTGGGGGCCGCCGGCGGACATGTCTGCGCCGATGGATTCCCATCCGATGAGCGCGCTGCTGGTCAGGGCTCCGAGGGCATCCAGGTCGAGTTCCTCCTCGGAGGTGAGGCCTTCGATCACAAACCCATCGCGGCTTACGACCACCGCCGCAATGACACCGGGCTTCTTGGTCAAATCGCCCAGCACATCTTTGAGACTCGCCGCTGCTGTCGTCACCTGTCGTTCACCTCCTCGAATTGCTGCGCGTCGCCCCGCCTAGCCCGCCGCAGACTCGACGGCTCCGACCAGTTCCGGCAGGTAGCGCCGGAACTGGACTCGCGCCTTTCCAAGGTTGCCCTTGTTGCTGAGAAACAGCGCCACGCAATGGTTGAGACCCGGCACCGCGGCCAGGACGGTGAACCGCTCGCAACTCATCATCATGTGATCGAGCGAGCCCCCCTCGGCCTTGCGGCACATGTACAAAAAGAGCTTCGCCGCCGTGACGACGTCCTGGCTGACGCTCTCCGCGGGGAATCCGGCCTCAAGTTTGAGGACTTCGATCGGCGCGCCATCCATCCCGATCAGCCCGGCTGCCAAGACCCCGTCAGTCCCGGCCACCATGGCGCCGAGGACTTCCCGGGCTTTCTTCATTCACCCCGCCTCCCCGTCCCGGCCGGGCCAACTGCCGCCGCCGGTTCGGGCGAGCGGGAGCGGGATGTGACCGCCGCGTGCGCCTCGTCCAGATCCGGCTGAGCGGCGAGCCAAGCCCGGACGCCTTGCAGGCTCATGCCCTCCTCTTCCACCAAACGCCGAATGCACTGGACGAGACGAAGGTCCCGGGTCGAGTACAGCCGGTGCCCGCCCTTCGTGCGGGCTGGCCGGAGGAGTTGATACTCCACCTCCCAACTCCGCAGGCGCCGTGCGTCCACCCCAGACAGGGACGCCACAGTCCGAATGGGATAAATGGGCAGATCGTCTGACGTCTTCACGGCTCTCTGACCTCCTCCATGGCACCGTCCACCAGCTTCTCGTCCTCTTTCGACTCCAGATGCGTGCCCAACCGTTTGAGCGCGGCGGCGAGCACCCGGGAGACGTGCCGTTGGGATACGCCCAGGCGCTTGGCCACCTCGCTCTGCGTGAGATCCTGATAGAACAGATAATAGACCACCTTCCGTTGGAGGTCGGCCAGGCGTTCCACCGCCTTGAGGAGCACGATGCGGTCCTCGACCGGCAACTGGAAGGACACGTATCGCTGGTGGGCGATCACGTCGCGGCGGACCTCTTGACGTTCCACGAGGTCGTTGATGGAGTGGACACAAGACCGATCGTGCGCGCGGAGGATCTCGAGGACGCCGCTCTCGGTGAGGTTCATCCGCGCGGCGATCTCGCCGAGCGTCGGGGTCCGGCCCAGGGTCTGCCGCAATTCCGCGACGGCATCGGTCAGTTCCCCGTAGAGCTTCCGCACCCA
>DASSXJ010000028.1 GCA_035703895.1 bacterium
TACGAGGGCCTCAGAGTCATCTGGTGATGCCTGAACGGTCCTCGCCATCGGTGTCGCCTTCTACGCAGGCCACGCGAATCTGTCCCACGCCTCAAACCCGTGGCAAACGTCGACCCGATAGAGCAACGGCCTCAAAGCCAAAATGAATCTGGTACAGACAGGTAAAGACCGGTTACACTGGCACTTACAATAATATGCGCCCGTAGCTCAGTGGATAGTAGCACCGGCCTTCTAAGCCGGGGGTCGCAGGTTCAAGTCCTGCCGGGCGCGCCAGATCTTTAGCGAAATTGCGAATTCCCATCCCGTCTGTCCCCGTCAGAGGACGTCAGAACCCGTCATTTTTCGTGTGGGCACACGTGTGGGCATGGCGGATTTAGGTGATGCGTGTGGGCAACCATGTGGGCAGCAGCTGCGACGAGCCCCGCGCTGCGGGTTCCGGAAATTCTGATCATCCCTTTTCCGGAAATCCTGATCACTCCCGTTCCGGAAAGTCTGACCGTTTGGAGCTGACGTCCTCGGGTTCCACACTCGCCGCACCACGCAGCGAGCCGGTTCCCACACTCGCTGCCTCAAGCAGCGAGGGAAAGGATGATCGACATGCTCAAACGGCACGAGATTCAGGTTCTGCGGCGAGCGGGACACGCCCAAGTCGAGGTGGCCAAGCTCGCCGGCGTGTCTCTCGGAAGCGTCCGTCGCGTCGCGCGTGAGCCTGCGGTGACGCAGATTGATAACACGCAGGAGCGCGCGCGGCGGGACATAGGTCGACCGGCGAAGGCCGAGCCCTTTCGGCACCTAGTCGTCGACTTGCTGACGCGGGAACCCGAATTGCTCTCGGTTGAGATCCTGCGGCGTGCGAAGCTCGCCGGATATACCGGCCGGAAGACGGCGCTGTACGATCTCGTCAGCGCCCTGCGGCCAACCAGGGTCCGTCCACTCGTGCGGTTCGAGGGCCTCCCTGGAGAATTCTCGCAACACGACTTCGGCGAAGTCGATGTCCGCTTTCTCGATGGCGCACGAAAGCGCGTGCACTTTTTTGCCTCGCGGTTGAAGTACTCGCGCTGGGTGGAAGTCGCCATTGTGCCGGACGAGTGCACGGAGACCCTCGTTCGCACGCTGGTGGACCACTTCGTCGCTATCGGCGGGACGCCGCTCTTGGCGGTGTTCGATCGGCCGAAGACGGTCGCCTTGAAATGGGGGAAGGACGGCCAGGTGACGGAGTGGAATCCGATCTTCGCGGGCGTCGCGCTCGATCTCAGCGTGGGGATCGAGGTCTGCTGGCCTTCACGTCCGGAACAAAAAGGGTCGATCGAAAATCTTGTCGGCTGGGTCAAAGGATCATTCTTCAAACAGCGTCGTTTTCTTGATGACGCCGATCTGCTCGCTCAACTCGCAGAATGGCGGACCGAGGTCAACACGCAGCGGCCGTGCCGCGCGACCGGGGTGATTCCGGCGTTGCGGCTGGAGGTGGAGCGTCCGCGGCTCCGCGCGCTCAAGGTCGCCCCCGATCAGCTCGCTCTCCGCGTCCCGATCGTGGTCGGACCCACGGCAGCGGTGATCCATGACGCCCATCCCTATTCGATGCCGCCCGATGCGATCGGGATTCCGGGGACGCTGTTTCTGTATCGCGATCAGGTGCGGATCATCGCGGGACGCTACCAAGCCCTCCATCCGCGGCTCTTCGTACCTGGCGCGAAATCGACGTTGCCCGAGCATCGCGCCCAACACGTGGCAGCCGTCTCGGGGAAGCGTGCCAAGCGCTATCTACAGCGCGAGCACTTGCTGGAGCTCGGGCCTTCAGCGCTTGAGTACTTGACCGAACTTACGCATCGACGTCCCCGCATCTGGATCCGCGATGTCGATCGCCTGCACGCCCTGCTCGCCACGTACGGCGAGGACGCCCTGCGCGCCGCCTTCACCCGCGGGCTCGCCGAGCAGACGATCGGGGCCGAGTACATTGCGCACGAGTTGGCGGCAACCGTGCCGACGCCGGCCGTGATCGAGGGGGATGGTACAGGTCGTCCCGATGCCCGATCGTCGTTTATAGGGCATCCTGGCGGGTCGATGTCGCGCGGCGACCAGCTTCGACTCGCCCTGCCGGCGGCAACCGCGATTGATGTGCCGCGCGGAGGCCGGGTCCAGGCCGCCCCCGGCGCCCCGCGCCGCGGGGGCGGAGCGAAGCGGAGCGCCTGGACGCGGCCGAGCACGGCGCTACCCTTTGATGCCGACGGAGGGCGATGATGGTCTCCGATCAGGAAATGGACGCCTTGCTGAAACGGCTCAACCTGGCCAATACGCGACGCACGTGGCGCGAACTGGCGCGGCGTGCGGAGCAGGAGGACTGGACCTATCAAGACTTCTTCGTGCTGCTCGTGACTGAAGAGATCGCGCACCGACAACAGACGCGACTCGAACGGGTCGTCAGGCGCGCGCGGTTCCCGTTCCTCAAGACGATTGACGACTTTAATTTCATGTATCAATCAACGGTGCGGCTCGCGCTCCTCGGCTCCGCCTTATCGGCCGACTTTACGACAGAGGGCCACTGTCTGATCTTCAACGGTAAACCGGGTCGTGGGAAAACCCACCTGGCGATCGCCCTCGCGTACCGCGCCATCCAGCACGGGTTCGATGCGCTGTTCGTGACAGCAGCCGAATTGATCGACGATCTCTCCGCGGCATTTCGCGCCGGACGCTTTGCCGCGGTGCTCGCGACGTATACGCATCCCTCGGTCTTGGTCGTCGATGAAGTAGGCTATCTCACGTGCGGCACGGACGCCGCCAATGTGCTCTTTCACGTGGTCAATGATCGGCATCGCAAGAAGCACGCGATGATCTTCACCACGAACAAACCGCTGAACCAGTGGGGGCGCGTGCTGCATGACGAAGACCTCGCGCATGCGATCGTCGACCGCGTCCTCGAGCGCGGTCGGTTCCTCACGCTGGATGGTCCGTCGATGCGAACCAAGCATCTGGGGATTGACGACCCCACCGCACCTGAGGTATCGGCTCAATCGGCCAGCCTACCTGGCGACGTGATCAGAATTTCCGGAATCGATGCGCCAGAATTTCCGGAACCCACACGCAGAGGCATGGACGCCGGCTAGACGTTATCAAAGATGACCAGCCAAGGGTAGACCTCGCGCATGCGTGACCCGTTCACCGCTCGTCCCGACAGCCGTTCTCTGCGTGCGTGGCACGCAACGCACCATCGTGGCGTATATGTTCGCGACACGGCGTTGGCACTTGTGAGCGGTTTAGCAATACATCTC
>DASSXJ010000029.1 GCA_035703895.1 bacterium
TCGAAATCGGCAAGGAGCGCGTGTGGGACCAACTAAGGGGTAGTTCCATGGCCCTAATGACCTACTCTGTTACTAACCAAGTCTCCCTGGTCCCCTGTGGAGCCGCTCACGTTGACCCCGGTTGGTGCCGCCCAGACGGCACGCGGCTTACGCCGATGGAGGCATGCGCGGAGTTGCACCATACCACGCTCAGTTGGTGTCGCGAGGATGGGACCTTCCTCGGGAAGCCGTAACGGGAAGGACAGCGCATGACCCCAAAATGATTTGGGGCGAACTGCCGCTTTTCCGCCCGCACAAATAAAAAACAAATAGACTGGCTTAAACCACCTTCGACTAACTTTGCCTCGCCCTCTACGATCTCACATTTTTCTTGGGTATCCGTACTAGCCTCGACTAACTTTTGCTCCCTAGGCGAAGCAGTCAAAGGTGATCCACTCAACGCGGCGAGCGTTGCAGGGACTTAACGAGCCCATGACCAGTGAACCCGATCCTCAGGAGCTTCCACGACGACGACCTCATACTTCTCCAACATGGGTAGCAGGACGTTCTCCAGTTCGCGCTTCCAAAGCTCCCCTTCATAAAATTTTGCTTTCATAGGCTCACGCGACGAGAGATCAGGGAAGCCCCGCATAAAGAAGAAGGTGTCAGGATCTTCTACGGAGAGAAATGGGCCTAATATTTTCATCCCGATTTCAGTGTGCGCCGGGATAGACTTGGAGCGGAATATATCAAGAAATTGAGCACGCTTGCCGGGCTTGGTCTTATAGGTTCGCATTTCGATGATCATTGAAAACACCTCTGGCATCATACTTGCGCGGCTCCGCCACGATCTTTTCGATCTCATCCCGCTCGGGACTCGAAGGGATGATAGGGCGCATATGTTCGATAGTCAATGCCGAACACGGCAACGGGAATCCGCTAAATGGGGGGAAGAGTATGGGCTGACAACCTGCCGTCTGGGGCATGTGGTGGGTATAGGCTAAGGCATTCTGGTGCTCCGTGCCGCTTGCTGGGATAGGGTGTGAACCCTAGACCATGGTCTAGCCACGGAGCGCCGGATTGATCCCGGTGTCGCAGCCGTCACGAACGCTCGCCCGTGCTCAGCGTGATTCCGAGCAGCCGAGCGGCGTTTCCGGCAAAGATCGCCCGCATCGTCTCATCGCCGCACCCGAGTTCCCAGCAGGCGCGCAGCTGATCCTCAAGATACCGGACCGCGAATCCACGGGGGAACCAGCTCGAATCCGTCCCGAAGAGGATCCGCCGCGGGCCCACGGTTTCCAAGAACTTCCGGAATAATCCCCCCAGCGTGAGATCGTACGGCATCCACCGCATCCATTCGTTCGATCCCGAGGTGTCGACGTGGACGTTCCCGCACACCCAGGCCAGGTGTAGGAGCTCTCTCGGATAGCCGCAGCCAAAGTGAGGGATGATGAACGGGATGCCCGGAAAAGCCCGGGCGACGTCCTGCAGGGTGAGCGGGCTCATGTTGGGGTGGGCAACGATTCCCTGATACCGGAGCGGTCCGAAGTGGATGAGAACCGGAATCCCCAGCCGCTCCGCGGTTTCCCACACCGGCCAGAGGCGTTCGTCGCCGATGCCGGCCGAGAGCAGCGGGGCGATCAGTTTGTAGCCCCGCAGCCCGAGCGTTGTGACAGCCCGTTCCAGCTCCGCGGCCGCGTCGGGGCGGAACGGATCGTGATGGGCAAAGCCAATGAACTTGTCCGGATGGCTCGCCGCGACTCTGGCGAGGCGGTCGTTGTCGCCCCCGGTCACGAAGACGATCCGGACCAGGCGGTGACGGTCCACCTCGGCCGCCCACCGCGTCGCCATCTCATTGTCCGACCCGGCGGACTCCGGGTCCGGAAAGCCCCAGGCGCGGCGCCAGGCCCGCTGGTCCTCGGTGAGCCAGCCCATCACCCGATCCCATTTGGCCTGTCCGTGGCGGGCCACGTAGGCCTCGCGCGCGGGGTCACGTCCGTCACGGACGGGGAAATGGGCGTGGACGTCGAGCACGGGGGGCCGGGCGCTCATCCGCGGAGCCCCGTGAGCACGACACCTTCGATGATCTGGCGCTGCAGGATGATGAACACGGCGAGGACCGGCAGGACGGCAAGCGAAGACGCGGCCATAATGAGATGCCAGGCCGATCCCGCCTCGCCGCTGAAGAGCGCGATGCCCACGGGCAGCGTCCGCATCGCCGGCGTTTGAATGACGATCAACGGCCAGATGAACGCGTTCCAGTTTCCAAGGAACGTGAAGATGCACAGCGCCGCGACCGCGGGCCGCACCAGCGGAAGCGCGATCCGCGCAAAGAGGCCGAACTCCGATAGCCCGTCGATCCGCGCCGCGTCGAGCAGCTCGTCGGGGACGCCGGTCATGAACTGGCGCATCAGGAACACCCCGAAGGCACTCGTGAGCCCGGGGAACATGATCCCCCAATACGTATCGATCCACCCGAGCCGGACGCTCATCGTATACCAGGGAATGACGAGCATCTCGGTCGGGATCATCAGCGTGCTCAGGATGACGATGAAGATGACCTGCCGGCCGGGAAAGCGGAGTTTGGCCAACGTGTAGCCGGTCAGAGAGTCAAAGAACGCGACACTCCCCGTGGTCACCGCCGCGATCACGAAGCTGTTGAAGAACCATCGGGGAAACTGCGTCGTGGTGAGCACCCGCCGGAAATTGTCGAGGGTGGGCACCTGAGGCCAGAAGTGCAGTTCGAAGATCTCCCGCGGCCCCTTGAGCGAGGTGGCGAGCATCCACACGAAAGGAAAGACGATCAGGAGACCCCCGGCCGCGAGCGCGACGTACGCCAGCGTGTTCCCCAGCGCCCGCCGGGGGAACAGCGTCTGCCCGGCTGCGCCGCGCGCCACCCTCATCTCCGCCGCCACCCGAGTGGCCATCAATACTCTACCTGCCGCGAAAAGAACCGCATCTGCAAGAGCGTGATCGCGAGGATCGCGGCAAAGAGCACCACCGTGGCGGCCGCCGCCGGCCCCATGTGGAATCGCTGGAACCCCTGGATGTAGACGTACAGCACGACCGTCAGGGTACTGCCGAGCGGCCCCCCCTGATCGCCGAACGTCATGTTGAGCACCTGGGTGAACAGTTGGAGGTAGATGATGCTCCCGTAGACGACCGAGAAGACGAGCGTCGGATTCAACAGCGGCAGGGTAATATGGCGGAAGAGCTCCCACCCGTTGGCGCCGTCCACGCCCGCGGCCTCATAAAACACCGGAGGGATGGCGTCCAGCCCGGCGAGGAAGATCACCACCTGGAAGCCGATATACTCCCACACCACCATCGCGGCAATCGCGTACAGCGCCTGCTCGGGCCGGCGCAGAAAGGCCTGCGGGGGGAGGCCCACGGTGTCGAAGAGGCGGTTGAGGGGGCCGAAGGTCGGCGTGTACAGCCACTGCCACACCCAGGCCGCCGCGACGATAGGCGTCACAAACGGGATGAAATAGAGCGTTCGAAAGAAGCCGCGGAAGCGAACGATCCGGCGGAGCAGCAGGGCGATTCCAAGCCCGAGGATGAGTTGGGCGGGGATCCCGGCGATCAGATACCGGAGCGTGTTCGTGGCCGCCTTCCAGAACAACCGATCGGACAGGATCTCGCGGAAGTTGGCCAGCCCGACGAACGGCTTCTCGGGCGAGATGATATTCCACCGGTGCAGGCTGATAAAGAGGGCGGAGGCCGCGGGGAGGATCCGGATCGCCAGGAAGAACAGGAGCGGGCCGGCCAGGAACGCGTACGCCCACAGCGCGCGGCGCGCCCCCATGCTCAACTTCCCCGAGGGCGCCCGTGTCGCGGAGATGGCCACGCGAGGTCGTCTACTTGTGCTTGGCCCAGAACTCGCCCAGGATCTTCGCCTCCCTGGATGAGGCTTCGTCGAGCGCGATCTTCGGATCTTTGTGGTTGAGGATCACCTCGTTGATTGCATCCACCAACACTTGACGCTGTGCCGCCTCATCGATGAAGAACGTCGCGTGCGCGTACGGGAGACTCTTGATGAACGGGCCGTAGACCGGATCCGTGGCTAGCTTGGGATCGTCGGCGAGCGCCTTGCCTGCCGGAATCTCTCCGACCTGCTGCAGCCAGAGACGCTGAGTGTCCGGCGAGGTGATGAATTTCAGGAACTTGATCGCCGCCTCCCGCTGCGGTCCCTTCGCCTTGTTCGTGAGGCCGTGCACCCACAACGAGCCAAAGTTCGCGGGCGTGCCTCCGGCGGTCCGGCGGGGCAGCTGGGCGACCCCCCAGTCGAACTTCGCGCTCCCCCGGATCGCCCCGATCGCGAATGAGCCGTCCACGATCATCGCGGCCTTTCCCGCGAGAAAGGCATCCCGATACCCGTTGCCGCCGGGGAAGAAGCCGATCGTCGCGACCTTGTACTTCGTCACGAGATCGGTGTACCAGCGGAGCGCTTCGGCCCCTCCGGGCGTGTTGTAGGTCGCGCGGCGTCCGTCGCCGCTGTAGGGGGCGGCTCCCCACTGCCGGAACAGCACCTCGCGGATCAGTTGGTGATCCTGGCCGTCCGGGGCGATGCCGAAGCCTTCTGCGGTCGTGTTCCCTTTCGCATCGCGTTCGGTCAGCCGCTGAGCGTCCGCCAGGAATTCGTCCCAGGCGGCGGGAGGCTGGCTGATCCCGGCCTTCCGAAACAGGTCTTTATTGTAGAAGAGCGCCAGCGTGCGGACGGCCGTGGGGAGCGCCCAGTACTTGCCCTCGAACTTGGCGGCCTTGACCATCGGCACGAACTCGCGCTCGATCTGGGAGACCGGGAAGGCGCTCTCGGGCAACGGCTGCACGTAACCGCTGTCGACGTAGAGGGGGAGCCACCCGTAGAAGAGGTTGACGACGTCGGGGCCCTGCCCGGC
>DASSXJ010000030.1 GCA_035703895.1 bacterium
CACGGCCGAGCGCAGGCTCTCCGCCGCGTTCCCCAACGCCAGATACGCGTTCCGCACGTCGAGCTCCACCTGCTGGCGCACCTGGGCCTCCGTCACCTGCGCCGCCTGCAGCTGCGCGCGCGCCGCGTCGATCTTCGCCTGTGTCAGGCCCCCGTCCAGGATCGCCAGCGTCAACGCCACGGTCCCGGCGAAGTTGACGATATCCTTGTTGGTCGGGTCACTCGTCAGCACCTGGGGACCGGCGCTCACGGTGATGTTCGGCCTGAGCCCCGCGGCCGCCAGGTCGATCGCCGCCTGCGCCGCCCGCTCGCTCGCCAGCGCCTGCGCGATCTCCGGCCGGTTCTGCAGCGCCTGCTGAATCAGGGCCCCGACGTCCTGGGGGACGTCGGGCAGCGGGGGCGTGGGCACCCGCTCGAACGTGGTCGCAAGCGGCAGCACCAACGCCGCCGCGAGGTTCTGGTGGGCCGTGGACAATCCCGTGCGGGCGGTGGTCAGGGACTGTTGGGACGTGGCCAGCTGCACCTGCGCCTGTAGCAGGTTGAACTGGGGCGACGTCCCCACCTGCACCTGCGCCTGCGTCACCCGCACGTTCTCCTGCGACGCATCCACCGCCCGCTGCGCCGCGTCCACGTTGGCCTGCGACGCCTGCACCAGGGAGTACGCCTGCCGCACCGTGAACACCACCTGCTCCGCCGTCGCGGCGAACTGGGCCTGGGAGGCCACCAGGTTCGCCTGCGCGATCGCGATCTGGTCCTCCAGCGCGTTGCCCGTGTACAGCGGATACTTCAGGGCCAGCCCGAACACCCATGACGCCAGGGGACCCGGCTGCTGCCCCGCCGTCGTGAACGGCTGGTTCAGGATCCCCGCCCCGGGGATCGAGATCGTGCCCGACAGTGGGGTGCCGCTGCTGGACACCGAGTTTTGCGTGAAGCTCGCGTTGAGGCCCAGCGTCACCGCCTTTTGCGCCTCTGCCTGCCGCAGCGTCGCCCGCTGGATCGTCACCGCCAGCGCCGCCTGCTGCACCTGGTAGCTGTTCTGCAGCGCCGTTGTCACCGCGTCCGCCAGCGACAATGCCCGCGGCGGCGTCACCGGCACCGCCGGCACCGGCGGGATCACCAGCGGGGGCGGCGGCGCCGCCGGCGCGCCGGGGGCCGGCGCGGGCGTCCCCGGGGGCTGTTGCGCCCCCGCCGGAGCCAACTGCGGCCCGACGACCAGGATGAGTGCGACGATGAGCGCAAGCCATCGGTTAGCCATCCAACTATCTCCGCTCGCGCCCCGCTTCCGCGAGTGACGGCGACGGCGGCACGGGCTCGGCAAGCGCCGGCGCGGCCGCGTCGAGGCCTGAATCGTCCGAGCGATTGGGAGTCCGCTGGGGGCGACCACCGCCGGCCACGAGCACATACAAGACAGGGATGAAAAAGATCCCGAGGCTCGTGGCCACGGTCATCCCGCCGACGACGCCCGTGCCGAGCGAATGGCGGGCGTTCGCCCCGGCGCCCGTCGCGAAGACGAGCGGCAGCGCCCCGAAGATAAAGGCCAACGACGTCATGAGGATCGGTCGGAGCCGGAGCTCAGCCCCGGCGATCGCAGCTTCGATCACCGGCAGCCCCTCCTTTTCGTGCTTGTCCTTCGCAAACTCCACGATCAGGATCGCATTCTTCGCAGCGAGGCCAACCAGTGTAACCAGGCCGATCTGCACGTAGACGTCGTTCAGCACATCCCGAAGCAGCATGCCCCGCAGCATCACTGCGAGCAGCGATCCGAACGCCGCGACCGGCACGCCCAACAGCACGCTGAAGGGGATTCGCCAGCTCTCGTAGAGCGCGACCAGCAGTAGAAACACCAGCACGAGGGCGAGCGCAAAGATCAGCGCCTGCGCGCCGGCCGCCTCTTTCTCCTGGAGCGCCAATCCGGTCCACTCATACCCGTAGCCCGCCGGCAGCGCCGTCCGCGCCACCGCCTGCATCGCTTCGATCGCTTTGGAGGAGCTCGCGCCGAAGGGTGCCTGCCCATCGATCTCGGCGGCGTAGTATCCATTGTAGCGGGCGATGAACACCGGACCGGTCCCAGACGTCACGGTGGCGAGCGTGCTGAGCGGCACCATCCCGCCGGCCGCGTTCCGGACGTAAATCTGGCCGATGCTGTCTGGCGTCATCCGATATTCCGGCTCGGCCTGCACCATTACTTTGTAGACGCGGCCGAAGAGGTTCACGTTATTGATTTGGAGGCCCCCCAGAAAGGCGGAGAGGCCCTGGAAGATCCCGTCCACGTGGACACCGAGCATCCCCGCCTTGTCCCGGTTCACGTCGACGTTGAACTGCGGAACCGTGGTCCGGAACCCGGTGGAAAGGGCCGTAACCTCGGGGTGCCGGCCGGCGGCATCGATGACCGCTTGCGCGACCTTGCCCAGGGTGTCGGCCTGGCCGGTGCCGTTGCGGTCCTCTAGGATAAATTGAAAGCCGTTCACGGCCCCTACCCCGGGAAGCGGTGGCAGCGGGAACGCGAACGCGATCGCCTCCGGGTAGCCCGAGAGCTCGATGTTCGCCCGTCTCAGAATCGAGAAGAACTGCGTCTCCCTTGACCGACGCTGCTCCCACGGCTGTAGCTCCACGAACAAAGCGAACGTGTTCGAGTTCACGGACGATGTCAGCACGTCGTACCCGCCGGCCGTCGTCACCCCCCGCACTCCGGGAATTGTGAGGAGGAACTGCGTGGCCTTGCGGCCGACCGCCTGCGCCCGGTCCTGCGACGCCCCATCCGGCAGGCGAAAGGCGGCGACGAAGAACCCTTGATCCTCAAGCGGGACGAACGTCGAGGGGATCAGGCTCAGCAGCTTCGCTGCAAGCACTGCAATCACGGCGAGGGCGCCGAGCATCAGCCAGCGCGCCCGGAGGCAGCGCCGGAGCCCGCGGATGTAGGCCGCCGTCGCGCGAGAGAACCCGCGGTCGAAGCCGGCGAGCAGCCCGCCCACAAACCCTTGCCGCTCGCCCCGCGGACGCAGCAGCACGGCGCACAGCGCCGGGGTGAGCGTGAGCGCGACCAGCGCGGAGAGCAGAACCGACGTGGCGAGGGTCAGCGCGAACTGCCGGTAAAGCTGGCCGCTGATGCCACCGATGAAGGCCGTCGGAACGAACACGGCGGCCAGGACCAAGGCGATCGCGATCACCGGCCCCGACACCTGGCGCATCGCCTGTTCCGCGGCCGCCACCGGACCGAGGCCGTCTTCGATGTGACGCTCCACGGCCTCGACGACGACAATGGCATCGTCGACGACGAGGCCGATCGCCAGCACCAAAGCGAACATGGTCATGATATTGATCGTGAAGCCGAGCGCACCGAACACCGCGAAGGTCCCGATGAGGGACACGGGGATCGCGAGCATCGGGATCAGCGTGGCCCGCGCCTTGCCGAGGAATACGAACACCACGAGCAGCACAAGGAGGAACGCCAGGCCGAGTGCGCGGTTCACATCAGTAAGCGCAGCGCTGATGAACAGCGTGCTGTCGTACACGATGTCGTAGGTCAGGCCGGGGGGGAAAGTTTTGACGAGGCCGTCGAGGGTCGCCCGGACCCCTTGCGATGCGTTGAGCGCGTTGGACCCTGGGCTCTGGAACAGGAGGATGATGGCGGCGGGATGGTTGTTCTGGCCGCCGTACGTGCCGTACTCCTGGGCGCCCAGCTCCGTTTGAGCCACGTCCTGCAGCCGCACGACGTTGCCGTCCGGCAGCGTCCGCACCACGATCTTGTTGAATTCGCTCGGGTCGGAGAGCTGGCCGTTCGCGTTGACCGTGTACTGGAACTGCGTGCTCGAGCTCTTGGGCGGCTGGCCAAGCGTCCCGACGGGCGAGACGATGTTCTGGGACTGGATCGCCGAGACGATGTCGCCCGCGGTGAGGCCGAGCGCAGCCAGGGTGTTCGTGCGGAGCCACGCGCGGATCGCATAGCTCTGCTGCGGGAAGATCCGGTTGTCGCCGACCCCCGACACGCGCAGCAGCGGGTCGATCACATGGATCAGTCCATAATTGGTGAGGAATGTGGAGTCGTAGCTGTCCTGCGGGGAGTAGAGCGCAACGACCATGAATGGGACAAGGACTGATGCTTTTCTTACCGTGATCCCAAAGGTGTTGACGGCCCCCGGGAGGTTCCCCGCGGCCTGGCTGACGCGGTTCTGCACGGCCACGGCATCGATGTCCGGATTGGTTCCCAGCCGGAAGGTAACGGTCAGGACGTACTGGCCGCTCGACGTGCTCTGCGACTGCATGTACAGCGCGTCCGGAACGCCGTTCACGGCCTCCTCGATCGGCACGGCGACGTTCTGGGCCACGACCTGTGCGCTCGCGCCGACGTAGGTGGTGGAGACGGTGACCGTCGGGGGGCTGATATTCGGGTACTGCTCTCGGGGCAAGATGCCGTACGACAGTGCGCCCACAAGGATGATCAAGAGCGAGATCGCGATCGCGAAATTCGGCCGGTGGATAAAGAACTGGCTCAGCACCGCGAGACCTCCCTGCGCACGTCCGTCCGGCCGGCCCCGCGGTCCCCGCCGGTGCCCGAGGGCGCCGATGCGCCGGACGGCAGCGGCGGGGCCGGCTGCACCGTCGGTCTGACCACGGCGCCGGGCCGCACCTTCTGCAGGCCTTCCACGATCACGCGTTCCCCGGTCTGGAGTCCTCGGAGAACGATGAAAAACGGCCCATAGACTCCGCCGTCGGTGATCGTGCGCACCGACACCGTGTTGTTCGTGCCGACTACGAACACCGTCTTTGCGCCCTGTACTTCCTGCACGGCCGCCTGAGGAACAAGAACGGTGTTCGGGCGGTCTTCGAGCTTCGCGCGGACCTGAGCGTACATCCCGGCCCGCAACAGGCGGTCGTTGTTGGGGAACAGCACCTGAACGATGATCGTGCCGGTTTGCGGATCCACCGCGCGATCCAGGGTGCGGAACGTGCCGAGGTGCTGATAGATGGTGTGATCCGTCATCACCAGCCGGAACGACGGCACGCTAAGGGGGCTCACGCCGGATCGCGCCGCCTCGCTCGCCGTCCTTTTCGTGAGGTCCAGAAACGTCGGCTCGCTGAACCGGAACTGCGCGAGGATCGGATCAACGGAGGACATCGTGGCGAGCTGCATGTTGACCGAGACCAGGTTGCCCTCGTCGACGTTGAGCAGGCCAACGATGCCGTCGATGGGCGCCCGAATCGTCGTGTACGTTAAGTTGAGCTGTGCCTGGGTCACGGCGGCCTGGGCCTGTTCGACCCCCGCGCGCGCCTGCTCGATCCCCACCTGCTGCGCGAGCGCCGTGTTCTGCACCACGGCCTCCTGCGCCGCCACATTGGCGGCGGCCGCCTGCTCCTGCGCCGCATCGTTGTCCAGCTGCTGCTGCGCCAGCGCCTGTTGCGCGACGAGATATTGGTCCCGCCTCGCCTGCTGCTGCGTGTTGACGTGGATCGCCTTGAGGGCTGCGAGCTGCGCCTGCGCCTGACGCAGCTGCACTTGCTGGAGCGCCTGTTTTAGATTGGCTTGGGCGGTGGCCAGCTGCGCGCGGGAGGATTGGAGGGCCGCGATGAACGGCCGCTGGTCGATGATGAAGAGCAGCTGCCCCCGCCGCACCTCTGAGCCTTGCTTGAAGAGCACTTGCTCGAGGGTGCCGGCAACCTGGGCGCGCAGGCCGACCGTCTGCACCGCCACCATCTGCGCCACCGCCTCGCTGTAGATGGGCACCGTCCTCGAGATCGCTTCTGTGACGACGGTCCGGGGCGGCGGCGGGGCCGCGACCGCCGGGTTTTGCCCCGGTGCTCGCGACGACGCGCAGCCGGCGAGGACACCCGACAGCGCCAGCAGGCCAAGCCAAGGTGCCCACCGCCGCATTGTGATCATGAGGTTGACTCGCATGAATCTCTCCTTTAGCCTCAACCCGTGCTCAGCTTAGGCATCAACGACATTGAAGCGGGGATCCGTATCGCCTCCGTCGCGTCTCGCCCGCTGCCCGCCGCCACCGATGAGGTGGACGGCCGGCAGCGGGCGGCGAGGCTACCTACCTGTCCGCGTGCTCTTGGTCGGCATGGAATTGCCCGACGGACGGGCCGTCGCCGACAACCGTGCCCACGTCGGTCGGTGCGGATTGGTCCACGACCAGCGTGGAGGAAACGCGCGCGTCCCAATTCCCTTCGTCGGCAAACGTCGCCGCCGTGGGGAAGAGCATGGCAACTCCGACCACCAGACCTGCGAGTATCCTAGGCATTGTCGCTCCTCCTTTCTGTTAGGGTGGCTCGTCAGCGTGTCTCAGGCCTTTGCCTTTGCGTACACGAACGCCACTGTCCGCCGGGCGGGCTGCCACATCCCGGCGATGGCTCCCAAAAGGGACAAGGCGGCGGAGACGCCGATCGCCGGGACGAACCCGGCGCTGAACGCCTGGGGGGAGCCGAAACTTCCGGTCCGAGAGAACACCGAAGCGAGCATCGCGATCCCGAATACCGCGCCGAGTAAGCGCAGCATGTTGAAGGTGCCGGACGCCTTGCCGATCTCGGTGGCAGCGACCGAGTTCAAGACGGCGTTCTGAGCGGCGGGGATGACCAACGAGCCACCGGTGCCGGCGACGATCAGCGGCGCGACGAGCGTGGTGTAGGCGAGGTCGGGCGCGGCGATCCGCCCAAGCCAAGCCATCCCGACGGCTTGCAGGAGGAGCCCGATAACGATAAGTGGCCGCTCGCCGATCCGGTTGACGAGGGCGCCGGCAATCGGTGCGACCACAAACAGACAGGCGGTCCAGGGGAGCAGTCGCAGGCCGGCGCCGAGCGGTCCGTGGCCCTGCGCGGTCTGCAGGAACTGCGACAGAAAGAACAAGGTGCCCTGGATCGACCCAAAGAGCAGGAAGCTCACCGCGTTGCCCGATGAGAAGGCGCGGGAGCGGAAGAGCCGCATCGGCATCATCGGCTCGCGGGCGCGCAACTCCCAAGCGACGAAGGCGACGGCCAGCAGCACCCCGGCCACCAACGCCGCAACGACCTCGAGGCTGCCCCAGCCGGCGTGGTTCCCGCGCATCAGCCCCCACACCATCCCGAGGGCAGCGCCCGACACGAGCGCGATGCCGGGGATGTCGAGAGCCGCGCCTGGTCCCATGCTCTCACGGATGCGACTCAGCACGAGCGGAATGGTGACCACGCCGATCGGGACGTTGAGCCAGAAGATCCACTGCCAGGCGATGCCCTGGGCGATGGCGCCGCCCACCACCGGACCGCTGACGAGGGCCAGCCCCGTCACGCTACTAAAAAACCCAAGAGCCTTCCCCCGCTCCTCCCGCGGGAACGCCACGCTCAGCAGCGCCATCGCGAGCGGCATCACCATCGCCGCGCCGGCTCCCTGCACGGCGCGCGCGGCGATCAACCAGCCGATGGTGGGCGCGAGCGCGCATGCCGCCGACGCCGCCGTGAACAACCCCAGGCCGGCGACGAACACGCGCCGCCGCCCAAAGCGGTCGCCCAGGGCCGCGCCCGTCAGCAGCAGCACCGCGAAGCTCAGGTTGTACGCGTTCACCGTCCACTGCAATGCCTCGATCGAGGCACCGAGGCCCAACCGGATCCTGGTCAACGCGGTCGCGACAACCAGCGCATCGAGCGCAGCCATGAACGAGGCGACGGAGGTCAGCGCTAGCACCCAGGCTTTCATCGCTCTTTCGCTTAGTCCGTCCACCATGCTCTCCGTTCCCCGCCACCGTGCGGCAGTGTCTCCGTCGGATTAGCCATTGCGAACAGGGCATCGAGTTGTTCGTTCACTGTCATGTCGAACGGGGAAAGGGGATTTCGACCCCGCACTACAAAATTTTTTTGCATGTCGCTCCATGTCCGAACGCCTCCACGGATACAGACCGCGAATCAGATCGAAACTCATCGGTCCAATCGGCGCTCCGGTGCTGCTGGTGTCAAGATGTTCGGACGGCACGGCGGCGGACATTTTTCCTGTTGCGGGGACCGTCTATCCCGCGGCGGTTATGGGCGGGGGCCCTCCGTCCAACCCCTATCGCCCCCGCCGCGCCCATGCCGCCTAGCGTGTATGGGCAGTGCCGCGACGTAGATTACAACATATGATAGTTAAGGTTGTCAACCTAAAATGTTGCCGACTGACGGCTTTCGGTGCTAGAATGCACGCATGGACCGATACCGTCGAGGAGCGCAGGATCGGCCGCGTCCCGCGGCTGCGCCTGAGCCGCAGAGGCTGCCCGCTGAGGCACGGCAAGCCGCGGAGGTGCTCTTCGACGTCCTGATGTCCCAGAAAACGGTGATGCAGGCGGTCGCGAAGGAGCTGGGCCTCACACTTCAGCAGCTGGCGGCGCTTCGATACCTCGTTCCCGAAGAGGGGATCCCGATGAGCGCGCTCTCGGATGCGCTTTCATGCGACGCGGCGAACATCACCGGCATCGTGGATAAGCTGGAAGCGCGAGGCCTGGTGAAGCGCGCGCCGTCTCAGGATCGTCGGGTCAAGCTCCTGAAGATGACCCCGCCGGGTGCGCGTTTACATGCGAAAATGATGGCCCGGTTGCACGAGGCCACGCCATGGATCACCGTGCTGAGTCGGGAGGACCAACGGTTGCTTCGTGACATCCTCCGAAGGGGACTGGCCGGCAGCCGCAGCCAACCCACACGAACGAGCAGCGCGTAACGTACGGCTGATGCGCACCGCACTGACCCCGCCCACGCCGGCGGGTCCGCGGATTCGGGCGACCTGAGTGGTCACGATTTCTTGACATATTCGTCGTGGCGGCGTACCCAGGCCTGAGGGTGAGGTGTCTGACCAGCCTCATCGCGACCTTTGGGAACCAGGTCGAGGTAGTGATACGTGAGCATCAACATATCGAGGCCGCGCCCGTAGGTCGAATACGTGTGGAATACTTCGCCGCTTGGGTCCTTGTAGAACACGCTGGCCCCGGGCATTTCCGTATCCCAGAGTTTTTGCATGGTGTAGTTGTAATGGGCCTCCCCTTTCGCCACCTCCTCAGGCGTATATGACACATGGTAATCCCGGTTGAAGTCATTCGCCGATGACGAGACCCATTTGAAGCTCCACCCCATCCGCTTCTTGTAGGCCTCGAGCTTGCTGGAGGGCGCGCGCGACATGACGACGAACGCCACATCGCGCTGGTTCAGGTGGACGATCATGCCGTTGAAGTTGTCGGCGAAGTGGGAGCAGCTCGGGCACCCCGCCTCCCAGTCTGGGCCGAACATGAAATGGTAGACGATCAACTGGCTTTTTCCGGCAAACAGCTCCGAGAGGCTTTCCTGGCCGTTCGGCCCGTCGAATACGTATTCCCTGTCGACGCGCTCCCACGGCAGATCCCGCCGCTGCTGGCTCAACTGATCCCGCAATCGCGTGAATGCCTTTTCCTTGGCCAAGAACTGTCGGCGGGCCTCGATCCAGTCATCATGCGAGACAACGTTGCGGTTCTCCAGTATGTTTTTCATTGACGCCCTCCTTTGCCCGGTCACTCCGGCACTTCACCCATACGACGAACACCGGGCGACAAAATCGACATGTCACACGAGCTTCGTACCCTGGGGTGGCTTCGGCTCGGCCACGTGTTGATGGAACCAGATCTGGTATCCGTACGGGTCCGTAATCGTGAAGGTACGATCGCCCCACCATTGCGTCGTCAGGGGACTCGTGATCGTGAGGCCGCGCTGCTTGAGCTGGTCATGATAGGCATTCACGTCTTCCACCTCGAGGTACAGCTCCACAGGGCGCTTGCCGGCTGACGGCCGCGTGCCGTCCATCCGCTCCCGTGCGCGCGTGAACATGATGCTCGCCCCTCCAAGCTCAAACACAATGAAATCGTACTGTCCGTCCTTCCCGACGACACCCATCATGCGTCTGAAGCCAAGCTTTTCCGTGTAGAATCCAAGAAGCTCATCGACCGAGTCGACCGCGATGATCGGCATAACCGTCTTGGCAGTTGCCTTGCCCATCTCTTAGCCTCCTTATTCGTAATGTGTCTACGGCCAAATCGTAATCTCGAGGGGGATTGCATTTCAACTACTTTTTGTAGTAGAAATCTAGATGATGCGATTGCCGGAGCTGGAGATTCTGGCGGAGATCAGCCTCTCACGCGACGAGCGCAGCGCCCTTGTCGCGCTGATGAGTCTCGGGGTCTCGGACGCGGCCACTCTCTGCCGAGAAGGGGACATTCCGTCCTCGAAGATCTACCGGGCGATGGAGAAACTGGCTGAACTCGGCCTCGTGCAGAGGCAGCCGACCCGACCGAAGCAGTACGCCGCGTTGCCCGCCGATACGGTCGTCGATCGCATGGTGGACATCGCCCGGGAGCGGGCCGAGCGGTTTGCCCGGGGCACCCAGGAGCTCCGGCGGATGCTGGCGGCCCTACCCGAAAGGCTGCGTGGTCGACAAACCTTCGTCGACTTGGCGCTCGGCATGGAAAGTCACGTGCGGCGGCATCTCGTGCACTTGGCGACGGCGACCACGCGGATCCTCTCCTACATGGAACGCGGTGATCTCGCCGCGATCGACAAGGCCGTCACGTCGGGGTTCCCCCTCCTGCGGCGTATCGCTCGAAACGCGGGGGAACGCAAGATTGCACACCGTGTCGTCTTCGGATTCTCCTATCAGACCGCCCCGCTCCTCGTCGAGTTCCTTCGACGCCATAGGGCCGAGATTCGACACATCACCGGAGTTCGCTATTCCGGAGAGCTCGGCCATCCGTTTCATGTCGTCGACGAGGAGACCGTTGTGTTACCCCTCGACCATCCCTTTGTTCCCGAAGGTCGGTTCGCGTCGCTGCTGGTGCGCGACCGCGATCTGGCCGGCAGCCTGACAGACGGATTCGAAAAGCTTTGGCGCAAGGCCATGCGGGATTTGAGCGAGATCGACTTCCAGCCTGTCCCCCGTCCCAACTAGGAGCCGAGACAGGCCCAACATCTGCTCACTATCGAAGGTACGCGGGCATAGGCTAGCCTCGGTTGCGCGGCGCCCACCGAGGGCGACGTTTAGCGGCGATCCGGCGCGGGGGAGGGACAACGATGGCCTCTGTCAGGTACATGGTCGACGATGTCGATGCAGCAGTGGCCTTCTATACGCAGCACCTGGGCTTTGCCCTAAAGCAGCAGTTCGGACCCAACATGGCGATCCTCTCGCGTGATGACCTCGCATTGTGGCTGGCAGGTCCGAGCGCGTCGGCCGCCAGACCGATGCCGGACGGTCGTCGCCCCGAACCCGGGGGGTGGAACCGGTTCGTCATGTTGGTCGATGATTTGCCGTCGGTGGTCGCGCGCCTGCGGCAACAGGGCATCACATTCAGGAATGAGATCGTCAGAGGACCCGGGGGCCAGCAGATCCTCTGCGAGGATCCGTCAGGGAATGTCATTGAACTGTTCCAGCCATTGTAGCGCGCGTCCGCGGTACCCGTCTGTTCGTCCGCGTCCGGCTCGAAGTCGCGGCCGTCGACGCGGATCGTCGGCGAGCTAGCAAGCGCTGTTACCGGTCACCACCACCCGCCGAAGCGCTGCCTTGCGGTAACCGCAGATCAAAATGGGGATGCGGGAGTACCCTCTGCCAGGGGAATCTCGTGCCTCTTCGACTTAGACGTTCATTTTCGCATCAATCGCAGGTGGAAATTCCGGCTGTGACTAAAGAAATCAACGAGAGGGGGGTCTTGAGATGCACATCTCCTTGGTGGAGAAAGATGAGGCACCAGACGTTGTGCGGAGGATCTATGAGGGCATTGAGAAACGCCTTGGCACGGTGTCCAACTTCTTCAAAGTATTGGCCCACATGCCTGACGTGCTTCGCGCTTTTAATCAGCTGGACGGCGCGATTTGGGCGGACGGCGCGCTGTCGCCCAAGTTGAAGGACCTCGCGTATCTGCGGACCTCCATCGTCAACGGATGCGAGTATTGAACACGGTCCCACACCGCTTCGGGGAAGCGGCGCGGGTTGACAGACGATCAGATCGCCGCATTGAAGGAGCCGGGCGGGAAACGCCGACAGGACGTCTTCAGCACCGAGGAGCGGGCCATTTTGCGGTTTACCGACCTGCTGACAAGCTATCCTGGGAATGTCGACCAGAGCGACCTCGACGCACTGGGCGCACTCTTTACAGAAGCCCAGATCATCGAACTGGCGATGACCGTCGCCACCGCCAACTGGACCAATCGCATTAATGATGGGCTCCAGACGCCCGTCCCCATGACGCGGCGTTAGAAGTTTGCCTACGCATGTAGACTGCACCGTCCGGCTGGAGTGCGGAGCGGGACGTGAGGTTGTGTTTTGACGCTCCAACCGATGGTCTCTTAACGGAAGGAGGCAAGCATGGCGGTCGAAGTTACACAGATCGATAGCCAGCACCTGGCCGGGAATCTGGTCGGCGATCCCAGCCGGCGAGACATCGTCGTTTATCTCCCCCCGGGGTACGGTGCGTCGCGCCGCCGCTACCCGGTGGCCTATCTTCTTCACGGCTTCGGCCGGCGCGCGACCAGCTGGATCGCCGGCCCGCTCGTAGAGCGCGGCAGCTTTCGGCCGTCCATCGAGGACGTGATTGGCGAGGCGATCACAAAGCGCGGAGCGGCCGAGATGATCGTGGCGATGCCGGATGGTTGGAGCCGGTGGGGATGCAGCCAGTGGGTGGACTCTCCAGTAAACGGAAACTTCGAGCGTTACGTTACCGAGGATGTCGTGGCGTATGTGGATCGCCGCTATCGAACGATACCGGAACGCGACAGTCGCGGCGTCTTCGGTATCTCGTCCGGAGGGCTCGGTGCGTGGCACCTCGGCTCCCGCAATCCCGGCGTTTTCGGCGCGATGCTTCTGCTCTCCGCCGATTCGTATTTTGACTTCACGCACAAACCTTGGTTGTACCGCTTCTACAACGCGGTGTATCCCGAGGCGCCGAACGGGCCGATCAACGGGAACCTCGATTCGTGGTTCGCCTACGGGCTGGCCTCGTGCTATTCGCCGAATGTCACCAAGCCACCGTTCTTCGTCGACCTGCCAATTGAGTTCCCGAGCGGGCAGATCATCCAAGGGTTGTGGGATCGCTGGCTCAGCTACGATCCCGTCGTCTCGTGGCGGTCTCGAACCGAAGAACTGCGCCGGCTGCGCGGCATTCGTCTGGACGTCGGCTATCGCGATGAGTATGATCTCCACTACGGTCACCGTATCCTGAGCGGGGCGATGGCCGCGGCCGGCATTGCGCACGAGGCCGTCGAGCACAACGGGACACATGGGAGCCGCCTGTTCGAGCGCATCCAACTGTCTCTTGAATGGTTTTCGCGGGCGCTACGTATCGACGGGTAGCGAGAGCCGAGGCTCGCGCCTCAGCCCAAAGGCGCAGGCGTTTGTGCGTGGAGGGGCGTGAAGGGGTGAAACAGGCTGGGAACGTAGACAATATGGAACCAGTTCAGGACGGCTAAGGAGGGAGACGCGATGGCATCTCGTGTGAACCGCCGCACAGCCCTGAAGGTGATCGGTGGTGTCGCCGGGGCGGTCGCCGCCACGAGGGTCTTCGGCGTTCCAGCGGTCATCGGCAAGGACCTGGAACTGGTGCATTGGAACCGGCTCACCGCGTCCGACGGCGAGGTCTGGAAGCAGATGATCGACAACTTCAACGCGGCGCACAAAGACAAGGGCCTCCAGATCCGGATGGAAGTCGTGCCGCCCGACCAGATCGGCACGAAGGTGCTGTCATCGGCTGCCACGGGGAACGCCCCGGACTTTGGGTGGGGCACCGCCGGCCTCAAGGCCGACTGGGTCAAGAAGGGCGTGGTCCTGCCCCTTGACGATCTGTTCAAAAAGGCCGGGTTCAACCTGGGCGACTTCACCGAGCAGTCCCTCGCCGCATCACGATACGGCGGGAAACTGTGCATGATTCCGATGGACGCGATGAGCCTGCAGGTGCTCCTGAACGTTGACCACGCCAAGGCGGCCGGGCTCGATCCAACGAAGCCGCCGCAGACGGGGGACGAACTGATCGCGTGGGCCGACAAGATGACCCAGCGCCAGGGCGACAAGGTCACGCGCTCCGGCTTCATGATGACCGGCTCCGGGGTTCAGACGACCGTGACGTGGGGAATCGTGGCGCATCAGATGGGGTTCCGGCGTGCGGGCGCGGATCTGAAGCATGCCGCGGTGAACCCGGAGGCGGGCGAGCGGGCGGCGCAGTGGGTACTCGACCTGTACGACAAGCACAAGGTCTCGACGCGCGACGTGACTGACCGCTACAAAGCGTTTGGCACCGGCCAAGGCTCGATGTTCCTGACTGGACCCTGGACCCTCAACGGCTACGTCCAAGGCGGCCTCAACTTCATCTCCTTCCCAATGCCGCAGGTCGGCACGGACCGCTCGACCTATTTCGAGCTCGGCGGGATGGAGATGTATGTGCAGAAGGACAAGACTCGGATGGACGCCACAATCCAGGCGTTGAAGTGGCTGTCGGACAACAGTTTCCTCTGGACGACTAAGGGGCGGGGCGCGGCGGTGCGGAAGTCGATTCTCGCCCGCTCGGACTACAAGACTGGCGGCTATGACTGGAAGGTACGCGGCGCGTTCATCGACGGGATGCCCAACGCGGTGATCGGCGAGATCCCGGTGAGCGCCGGCCCCGACTTCACGATATACACCGGTGACGGCTTCACTGCGAAGACGATGGACCCGGTGTGGGCCAAGCAGACGAGCGCGCACGCCGCGATCCAAGCGCTGGCCAAGCAGTGGCAAGCTGACCTGGACGCCGGATAAGCGACCCACGCCTGACACCGGTCACGTGGAAATGAAGGCTGAGCTCAACATCGTGCAGTCAGGTGCAGCGGGGTAGATGGCTGGGGAAGCAGGATTCCTCTCTCAGTCGACCCCACTTTCCCTGCGCGTCCTGCTCCCGCCAAGCGTTAGAACTGTTATAGCTCCGGCAAGGCAGCCTGCCCGATCAAGAGAACCCGTTGTCAGGTTGGTGCCACATGGCGACCTCCTCATTGCTTCCGATGTTAGCGCACCCATCGGCCGGAAAGCACCATAGAGAATCCAAGCCAATCATCACGGCTCACGGGTCCGGCTAGGGTCGCTCACCCACGCGGCCTGTATGAGGGCACCAGGATCCCCCCCCGTATCATGCGCGACAGCTCCAGCGTGCTCGTTGAGGAGATATTCGGTCACCAACCCCGGCGGGACGACTCGGCATGGCCCGGCTTACACCAATTGGACCGGTGCCGCTGGTAGGAGGTTTCAAGCCTCCTCATTTCAGGAAAATGAACACGTCGTTTCCAGCCGCGTGATAAATGGACACCAAGCGGCCGAAGCCCCTGTGAGGGTCCAGCTGGTTGTTCAAAGACCTCGCCAGGACCCCTCGACACATTCCGCCCATTGCCCAGCCGTCGGCGTGGCTTGGATTCAGGCACTGTTCTATCGAGTTGTGGAAGATTTCCGTCGCGTACAAGACCTGGTAGCGCTGCTGGGTCGCGGCCAAAGATACAGAGCGAGCCTGCCCCAGGATGAATCCCGTAACCAACGCGGCCAAGCAACACAGGATCGGCAACGGCAGACGCATCGCAACTCGCCTCCATGATATGGATTTGATCGGTGCGTGAATTTCGAGGGTCTCTGGGGCTTCACCGCTTGTACGCTTCAGTGCGGCGCCGCGAAGACCCTATGGCTGGCGGTGAAGAAAGACGGCGTCCGCCGTCGCCTGGATCATTTGCATCCTCCGATCGATCCCTTCGCGCATTTATGGCCATTGATCCAAGTTGCTCCGGTAAGGTTCGCCCCGTTCCAGACGGACCCGATCACGATCGGATGAGACGGGTCGCCCTGCAGGAAGGCTGCCAACAGGTTGGCGTAGGACAAGTTGGCGCCGGTCAGATTGACTCTCGCGAGGACGGCTCGCTGGAGGTTGGCTTCGGCCAAGTCAGCGTAGGACAAGTTGGCATAGGACAAGTTGGCCCCGGTTAGCTTGGCGCGCGAGAGCTTGGCTCCCCGCAGGTTAGCATAGGATAGGTTGGCCCCGGTCAGGTTTGCGCCAGACAAGACGACACCGCTCAAGTTCGCGTTGGACAAACGGGCATTTGTGCAGATGGTCTGGGGCTGGATCTTGCACCCGTTGACGACGCGCTGCGCGCCAGCAGGCGCGGGCACGGCCAGCGCCACCAGCACAGTGGTCACCGCAAGTGCCGTGATTTGGTGGAAACGTTGTCGCAATATGTCGCCCTCCCGCAAGGCTGATCGCAATTATGCGTATCGCCGGACTGCTCATCTTCGGAAGGAAGTGAAGGAACGGAAATCCACGCATGTACGAAACAAGCGGTCTTCCTCCGCGCTCGGACTGACCGCTAACAGCGCAAAATCTAGGCAAAGTGTGGAGACATTTGCTGCGGGAATTCGTGTAAAGCGAGTCGTTCGGAGTCCTGGAACTTTGCGATCAGATCTTGGTTGCACGCTTGAGCAGGTAATCCTGTCGAACTGAGTTGTCTTCGAAGTAGTCGGCCACGATCGCTTCGAACTCGCGCCGGCATGCGGCCAAACGAGTCGGATCCGTCGCCGCCAGATACTCGACGAGCTTTTTGACGAGCGGACCAGCGGTGCGTGCGGCCATCGCGCGATTGTGTTGGGGCTAAGAGCAGGGACCAACATCGCACGTCGTGGGGCGCGAAGACCAGTGCCCCGCGATTGCCTCGAATGTTCCCGTAGAGCACGACATCGGCTTTGATCCTGGTGGCGAGGCCGGGTGCTAATCACAGATTGCCGGGACAGGCACCAACGGCGAGCTCCGCAACAGCCGCTGATGCCCGAGGTCTGCCCCCAATGGATCGGGTAGCCGGGCGCCGCCCGGCAGCGTCTCGACGGCCAGGCAGCTCAGCGGCGCATCGCGGCCGAGCGTGAGCGCTTCCAGGATGAATGCGACCTCATCGTTCGACCATGTCGCCACGCCAAACGCCGCGTGCTCCGCTTGGAAGCCCCCGACGAATGCGCCGAAAGGCCCGTCGCGCGTGAAGCGCGGCGGAGCCAGCTTGTGGCCTAACAGCACGTTCCGGTGATCGGCGCCGTCGGCCTGCACCACCTGCGCGTAGAGCAGGACCCAGATGTCCGTCTCGGGCGGCGTCTGCCGCAGCGAGCGTCCATCCAACACCGGATCGGCGAATGGAGCGCTGACCATAATGCCGGTGCTGTTGCGGGCGACGGTGCAGTTGAGCGTCGCCGCCGGATGCTGCACCCCCGTCACGCGCAGCGCCGTGCCGAAGCGTCCCTGCGCGGTGGACCACCCACGGACGTGACCAACGCGCAGCTCATACGTAAAGAACCCGAACCGCTCCGGTGAGTCCTCCGCAACGCCCGCCGGCAATGGCACCATGAAATGTCGCGGCGAGTCGGATGGGATGAGCTTCTGCATCGCGTCGATTCCGGCGCGATCATCCGACTGCCCGGGCACGATGACGCGGATGGGTTCGGGGTCAACCGGCAGGGGCGGCTCGGCGGCTTCCGGACCCACTGGTGCGCCGCGGAGCAGCAGCGGGTCCGGCGCGTACCGCAGCACGCGCGCAAAGTACGCGTCGTCCGGGTTGTCCGCCGGCCGGTCGAATTCGAGCCACAGCACCCGCCGTCGCGGCTCCGTGCGCGAATAGTCCGTGCTGCGCACGTACGGCGAGAGCGCGATGCCCGCGGAGACGAGGCGGGGGATGTGGCTCGGCGGCGTCGTGATGGGCAGATGTAACGACAGTGTGAGCGGCGCGTCGGACTGCGCCGGCGGGGAGGCGAAGTTCGGGGTGAGCGTGTACGAGAGGTCGAGCTCGCGAGGGAACTGGCCGGGCGCGGGCTTCGGATCGATCGCGTCGAAATAGACAAGGTCGGTCTGCGTGCGCTCTGGATGATTCAGCGCGTCCTCGTTCACGGATCGCCGTGGCTCGATGCGTCCGACCTCGCCAGCGCCACCCCGCGCGACCGCAATGCCCTGGGGCGCGAGGCCGTCCCATGTCCAATCGCGGTCCAATGTGAGGCGAATGGCAACAATCCAATGCCGGATCACATCGCTCTTCGAGGCAAAGGTGATGCTCGACCCGTCGGGGGCGAGGACATGGCGCACCGTCGACGAGCATCCAAACACGACGCGGCGCCCCGGTTTGCCCAGCAACGTGAGAGTATCCACCATCAGCCCAAGCGTCTCTGCCAGCCGCCCAATCGCGTTCGCCGGAGCCGCGAGATCCTTGCCAGCGATCCTCTGCGCGAGCGCGACGTTCGCGTCCACTTGCGGGTCGGGCAGGAGGAAGATGCCCTTGATGAGCTGCGCGGGGGCATCGGGCAGGAAGAGGCCGCGCTCGTCGGATGACCGGTGACGTAGGTTCACAAACACCGGCGGCCCGAACCGCACGTCGTCCGCGCCGAAATATCTCAGTTGTGGATCATCCCTGGCGATCGGGCTGAAGACCAGGCGCACGTTGCGCGCGGTCGGCACGGCCAGGGATCCGGTCGCGGCCCCCGGGGCGAGGCTGTCCGCATGTTTCACATCCTGCCAATCCAACGCCAGCACCAGTGGATCGGCCGGGTTCGCGGGATAGTCGCGCGTCGTTTCGTAGATCGCGTGATACCCGGCGTCTGTGCCTCCGCCCGGCTTTGCATCCAGCCCCAACGCTTCGACCTGCACCGCGATCCGCAGGCGCGCGACATCGGGGTCGGGCAGGGCCACGTCGCGCTGCTTCGCGTTCGCCAGGTCGGCGAGCAGGTCGGCCTCTGCGTTCGGGGCGCCGGTGAAGATGTACGCCGGGTGGCCGAGCAGCGGACGGCGCACGCTGATCTGTGTGGGCGGATTGGCCAGGTCGGGAACCGCGGGCGGCGGGTCGACCACGCTCGCGGCGCGTGGCTTGACCCAGCGGCGGAAGGGCAGTGCGGCGATGGGCTGCGGCGCCGGGCCGTCCGGGACCGCCGTCCCCGCCGGACCGCCACCGGTGTGATCCATCAGCCTCGCGCGAAACTCGTAGGTCTTGCCGTAGCGCAGCGGCACACCCGGCGTGACGCCTTGGACGCGGCCGGGATCGGTCGGATCGGGCGCGCCGCCCAGACGCAGCGTGAGCGCGTCCACGGTCACGAGCGCCGGTCCGGTCCAGCTCGAGTAATACACCGGTAACCAATAGTCCCCGGTTGTTTCGCCGTCGAGCTGTGTGGGAATCGTCTCGAACCCGAGCTCGCCGTCGAAATCCCCGACTGCCATCGCGCGCACCTTCACCGGCCCCCGGGCGCGGCATAGCGAGTGCCACCGGGCCTCCCCCGCCTCGCGCGCATCCACGCGGTAGCCCAACACGCCCATCGGCGCGTCGAGTGCCGCGCTGCCGGGATCGATCTGGCGGTTCAACCAGATCGTCACCTGCTCGTCATCCCAGCCCAGGCGAATCCCCACGTCGTTGACCGGGCGGCTGCCGTCGTCGGTCTCGGTCAACGGATGCAGGCGTTGTGGTTGCGCGGCGTGCACGGCCTTGGCGAACCCGTCGTCGTAATCGATCACTTCCTGAAACAGCTCGTCGTAGGGCCCGGGAAGCGGCACGGCGGCGACCGGGAAGAGCACCGGCGTGAAGAGCGGCCGCGCCGCATCAAGCGGCGGCACGCGCGCCGAGTACAGCTTCAGCGCGTCCGGCATCGTGGTCAGCGCGTGCGCATCGCCCGCCGGCGCAAGCGTTACGTAGACCCAACCGCCTTCCTTGAAGAAGTCCGCGCTGGGCGGTGCGACCTGCAGCGGACGAATCAACCCCAACGCCTCCGCGAGCACGGGCTGCCGCAGCGCCATCGCGATGACCTTGCCCCAGGGCAGCTTGTCGGGCGGCACGAGTGTCTTATAGGGCGGCTTGGATGGCGGCGTGTTGATGGCGCAGAAATACGTGTCGTCGGTCACGACGTGGCGTGTCCGCCCGGCGGAAAAGTCGATGGCCTGTCGGTACGTCGGCGGCACATATTTTCGGATCTGCGTTCCAGCGGGGCGCGGGTTCGGCGCGGGCGGCGTCGGGTCGATCGGAAACTGCTTCGCTAATTCTTTGAACAAGGCTTCGGCGTGCGGCGTCGGCGCGGGCGTCACGACGACGCCGGCGGAGGGCGACCCGGTCGTGGCCATCCCCGCGAGTCCCTGGACCAGCCGCACGTCGAAGACGAGCTTCGCGGTGGCAAACGACGGCGCGGGCGGCGTCAGTCCATCGATCAGTGGGTCGAGCGGGCTGCCGCGCGGAACGACCAGCAGCCGCAGATCCAATCGGGTGCCGTTCCAGGCTTGCAGGTAGGGCAGCAGGTTCAGCTTGGTCGCTGACGGCATGGCGTCCTCCTACAGGGCGTCGGGGAGCGGGCACGGGCCGCCATTCATATTGACGTGCCACTGCATTTGGTACTCGAAGCTGATGTCGATCACGAACGCGATCGTGAGTTCCGCGGCAAGCGTGACCTGAGCCACGGCGAACACGGAGAGGCCGGCGGCGCACGGAGCCTTTAAGAGAGCGTACTTGACCTCGGCCGTGAGATCGAGGTCGGCGACCCCGAGATCCACATTGAGTTTCGCTAACGCCCCGACCCCTAGCGCGAATGCGGTATCGCCTGCGACGACGAACAGCGTCGCGATGTAGTAGCCCTTGAACTCCAGAAAGAACTTGAACTTGATCGCGGCCCCTGCGCCGGCGGTCAACGTGACCAACGTTCCGGATTCAGTCCCCACCTTGATGTTCAATTTGAACAGGCCCACGCCCCACACCGGTGGGGTGAACGAGGTTCTGGCGCGAAGCGTGGCTTCCAGCTCGAATTCGGCTTCAACCAGCTTCCCTTTTTTCAGATCCAGAGACTCCGTCACACTCACATCGGTGTCCTCAAAGACGAGCGATACGGTGCTGTCTTCGAACGTCCCGGCCTCCTCGTCCGTCAATCCGGGAGGAATCGGTGGAACGGTGAGATCAATGAACTTCACACGACCCTCTGGCGATGGGTACGGTATCTTCAGAGGGATTTTGAGGCCGGCCTTGAGTTTCTTTTGGCGTTCTGGCTGGTTGCTCATGCTCACGCTGAAGGGGGTGGGGATGCCCAGGTCCTCGAGGATGGTGATCACGTCTTGGACGGGTGAGAGCGCTCCTCCAAGGATGATCTTCGGCTCCTTGAGCTGCGTCGGCGAGACCGCCGTGGCATCCACCGTGGCCTGCAGCCGGATCACTTCGCCGAGCAGCCCTGCGCTCAGCGCCAGCTTGACGTCCGTGAGCCGGAAGGCCCACGGCACCGCATTCGCCGTATCGATCACGACCTCGGCGGTTGACCCGGAGTAATCCGCGTAGCCGCGCACCGACATCGCATCGGCCAGCGTGCGCTGACCGACCGTGACGGGGAAGCTGGGGCTGGGCAGCTCCAGCTTGTAGTTGCCGTCCGGGCCGATGGCCAGCGCCCAGTTGCTGCCCGGGAACGGGATGGCGTCGGCCGTGCGCGGGAAGGATCCGACCGCGGTGGCCAGGGTGTACGGGTCGGCGAGGACCGGGGTCTGCGTGCTCGTGATGCGTTGGCTGGACGGACCGGACGCCTCGATCTTCGGTCGGGGAAAGAACACGCGCTGCGTGCCCGTCGCGTGGAGGATCCCGTAGTCGGAGGCCGGACTCGCCGGCTGCGCCAGGTCCACCGCGTCGGCAAACCGGTAGGGCGAGCTCGGAGGGGGCGGCGCCGGCGCGGCACCCGCTCGAATGAGCGGCACTCCCAGATCACGATCCACCGGCTGCGGCGCGTCGCCCGGGGCAGCTTGCCTGAGGAACGACCACTGGCCGCCCTGCGGGAAGAGCGGGCTGCCCCACGCCGTCATCGCAAACTCGAACCCGCCCATCCCCTGCGTCGCCCCGACGCCGACGCCCGTCACCCGCATCGATTGCCCCGAACCACCAATGTTGATGAGGCAGTCGATCGTCCCGCCGAGCGGCCCGTTCCTCGCGATCAGCTCCGCGTACTCCTCGGGATCGAGCAGGCCGATCTTCTGCGGATCGGTGAGCTGGACAAACCCCAGCTGGTCGCGCCCGGGCACCCCCGATGCGTCTCCGCCTTTGATCACGCCCTCAATGTCGAGATCGCCGTCGAAGCGCACCGCCATGAGTGCGGTGCCGTATTTGGTTGTGGTAAAGGTCTGTCCCGTATCGCGGATGTTCGTGACACGGCGAACCCCGAGCACGACGCCGGGATGCGTCGTGATACCCGGACTCGGATTGATGTCCGGGTTGGTCCGGTAATCGGGATAGAGGTAGCGCCCGTCGGTCACCGCCTGCCACCCGCTGTCGTGTCGCGCCACCGTGCCGCTGTTCAGGCGCTGAATGGTGACGGTGCGTACGACGCGCACCGCATAGGGATAGAGCACGCTGCGGAATTGAATGATCTCGAGCGACGTCCGGCCGACGATCACATCAAACCGTGCCTGGCTCACCACGGCCGCCGCATCGGAGGGATTACGCCAATCGCTAAACAGGCTTTCCCCGTACCCGGAGAGGTCGATCCGCGTCACCGGAACCTGCTGGCGCTTGGCGCCCGGCCCGAAGTTGTTGTTGAAGGTGTCGGAGAAATTCGGGTTGGGGGGCGCGATGGTGCTCACGTCGAGGACGCTCAGACCGGTCGGGAGACCCATGAAGAAGCCGTTGCGTAATTGAACCGCCGCACCCGGCAGGCTTGCCGTCGCCCCAGGTGTCGTGGCGCCGACCGCGGTGATGCTGATCTGGTGGCCACCGATGAGGTCGTCCGCTGGGAAGCGAGGACGGTTGTAGTCGAGCGCGGCGCCGGACGCGCCCAGCTTCTGCGGCTTGCGTAGCGCAGCGAGCGCGACGATACCAAACGGCAGCGTGACGCGTGCGAATCCTGGACGTGGGTCTCTCTCATCGTTGAAATCGTGGATGAACTCATCCAGCGCGGGAACGGGCGCGACGCGGACCAGCCTCACCGTCTCGACGCCCACCAGGCTCGGGCCGCCCGAATCGGGAAATGTCATCGGCGTCGGAAAGTTCGGATCGTCGGGCGACGGCACAGGCGTGGCCACCGGTTCCCACTGCACCTCGGGCACGGTGATGACCTGGACCGCCGACCCCGGCCCTTGGAGGTACATATCCTCGACGACGAAATCGGAGACCGACACGCTCGCGCCGCGCACCCCGGCCGCCCCGACCGAGACGCCGAACCAATCCGCGTTCGTCGAAACATCGAGGAGGACCAATCCTGGCTCGACTGAGGCAGCTGCCGTCGCGGCGAGCGCCCGCATGCCGGCCTCATCCACCGAACCGGGAGATCCCGACGTGACCACGGCGCGCGCGCCCGGCTGGCTGCGGGCCAACGGCGCCGGGGTGCCCGCGGTGGGTGGAAAGAGGAACCGCAGCGCGGTCGCGCTCGCTGGCGCCCAATCCACACGCGCCATCAACGTCCCGCCGGTGGCAGGTTGGCGGCCCGATCCTTCCAAGGTCGAATAGTTCGCGGCGTACGGGTCGGGCAGCGTGGGCAGGATGAGTTGCAGGCGGAACGTCAGCGCCAGCGCCCCTTGGGTCACCGCATGACCGTCGAACCCCCCAAAGACGATCAAGCTGATCGCCGGGCTCGATTTGAACACGACGTTCGCCGCGGCGAACGCCAACGATCGACGACTGTCTCTGGGAGGCGCAATCGCGGCCTCCAAGCCCAAGAATGTTCCAGCAGGGATTTGGAAGAGGACAATAAGAGCAGCCGGCGACTGCAATGGCACACGATTCCCGTCCAGCGTGAGCGGGCGATCGAGGGTCGCCTCCAAATGCGCGGCAAAGAGCAACGCCTCGCTCCCCGCCGCCTGCGAGAAGAAGCGGACGGGGAAAGAGATTTGATTCGTGAGCGTGAGGCGCGAGGTTTGGCGGCTTACGCCGTCGGGGCTCCATAGTTCGACGACCTCGTGGGCGCCAACCCCCTTGACGGCCAGTGCGGTCACCGCTAACTGCTCCGCGTCCACGAGCACGACGCACGGGCCAAGCGCGAGCCGTTGGCCCTGTCCCTTCCACCTCGCGCTCAGGCCATCGTCGAGGCCGAGGGCGAGCTCGCCGACGCCGCTCGCCTCGCCCAACGTACCCGGGTTTGCCACGGCGACGGGGAGCGCCCATGCCGCCGACGTCATCGGCGCGCGGCCATCCGGCTCGAATAGGGTCGAGCTGTGATGCCGGACCTCAAACTGGCCGATGTCGGCCTTGAATGGAACGAGGAGACGATCCAACGCGGCTGAAAAGGTCGGCACGCCCGTGTCTTGTCGCAGTCGCGCCGTCGTCCCATACGCCTGGACGCTCGCCTCGCGACTCGCCAGGGTCGCGCCGCTGGCCCGAACGGTCAGCGTGACGTCGACCGGAAAGGTCGCCGCGGCCTCCCGTGCGTCTACACCCGGCTGGGTGGGAGGGATACCGGTGGGAGGGACTGGGGGATCGAGTTGCACCTCCAGCGCGCAGGACACGCCGGGCGGCACGACCACCTCGGTACCGATCGCGGAGACGGCTTGACTGAACGTCAGCGTCCCGCCTTTGATGCGTAACCCGGTGTATCCTCCGACGGGCCCATTTGGCGCGACGAGCTTCGAGGCAAACCAGATACTGCCCGATCCCACCGTGAAGCGGGTTCTGCCAAACGCCAGACCGCGCAACGGGACCGTCAAGAACGGTGCACCGCCGGGCGTGCGGACGAGGTTGAACTGGTGCGCGATGGGAAAGAGATCAAACCAGATGAAGCGACCCATCGCGTCACGGAACGGCCCGAGGGTGCGCTCAATCGCACGGCCGGCCGCCCACGTCGGCAGTGAGACAAGATCGCGCGTGGTCAGCACTGGAACTTCACGGCGATAGATCAGGAATTCTGGCGGTGTCTTCGCGGCCAGCGCGCGCTCGACGTAGACAGACAATTGTGCCGCGGTCGCCGGTCGAGCCTCGGCCACGAGGTCAGGTTCTGCCAGCCGCGCCAGGACGGCGGTTTTGGCTATGGGCTCCGCCTGTTCGCTGGCGAGCGCCTGTGCCAGAATCGCGCGTGCGAAATCGAGGTCGCTGGCCGTGGCTTGCTGGGTGGGCTGAAGGTCGCCGGTCAGAGTCACAAGGCTCGACAGCACTGCCTCGCGCGAGGCCGCCATAGATTACCTCCAAACTGCAAGAGATTTCGTCCCGCGCGCGCGCTGAGAGCCCGTCCTACACGCGGCGTGACGACCGGGTCCACAAGAGGGGTTCCGACGCACCGCGAACCGGCTGTGAGGTGTACGCGGCGGCGGTGTTCATGGCGGCCAGGGAAGACACTATGAAGAACGCTTTGCCGGCGCGGAACACACCGTCGCAACGCCGATGCGTCGGCGTCGCGCTCAAGACGTTGCCTCTAGGCTCCTCCCGGCAACCCGGCCAGCCTCGAGGGCCCCGTTGGTTCGCGTCCCCGAATCGCTCCGGGTTTGCTCTTGAACGGAAGTTTACCGTCTCTAAACGCAGTTTCCACGACCGCACGCCCTGCGTCAAACTCCAATTTTGCAGGCTTGGGAGAATCGTGCTGCGTTCAGCGCACCCGGGAGAGTAAGGTCGTGTAGAATCGTGCATTTCCGGCCTTCGGGAAATGGTTCTTGCTTAAAGGCGCAAGAGTTCCAGCAAACCTATGCGAGCTGGCGGATACCTGGGTCCCGCAATCCGCAAGGTCTTCCCGGCCGTGCGTTACGGGCCTGGCCTCGGGTACAACGCTCGCTGCGCTCGGTATAGGTACGATGAAGGCGCTTGTCCACGACGAAAACACCGAACAAACCGTCGAGGGGGTGGACAAGTGCTTTACGTCGGAGTCGACGCTCACAAGGCGACGTCACACATCACCGTAATGGATGACGCGGGCAACGTCCTGCAGCGGAAACAAGTGTCGAGTTCTCTCCCCGGCTCCGGCACGCGCTTGAACGCTACCACGAACCCTTGAAGGCCGTCCTCGAAGCCAGTTTCACGTGGGGGCCGATGTACGACTGGCTCGATGAGCTCGTGGATGAAGTTGTGCTCGCCCACCCTGCGAAAGTGCGCGCGATCGCGGACGCGCGAATCAAGACCGACAAGATCGATTCCGAAACCCTCGCCCACCTCCTCCGCACCAACCTCATCCCTGAAGCCTATGCACCCTCGAAGGAGACCCGGGCCGTCAAGCGGGTCCTCCGCCAGCGGATGTTTCTGGTCCGCGTCCAGACGATGGTGAAGAACCGCATCCACTCGTTGCTGAGTCATCACCCCCTCGAGCCTCCAGCCGTCAGCGACTTGTTCGGGAAGCCCGGCCTCCACTGGCTCCGCGCCGTCGCCTTGCCGCGGTCGGACCGGCACCTCCTCGACGGCGAACCACGCTCCTCGAGGTCCTCCAGGGACGCATTGCGGCCACGAATGGCTTGCTCAAGCAGTTCGCCGCCGGCGACGAGGCGGTGCGCTGGCTCAGCAGCCTCCCTGGCATCGACGACTTCTTCTCCGTTTTGATCCGCTATGAGGTCGACGACATCGACCGCTTCGCCACTGCCAAGCGCTTTGCCAGCTATGCCGGCCTGGTCCCCGCCACCTACGCCACGGGGAAGCGCATGGCATATAGGCGGTTGACGAAGCGGGGGAACAAGTGGCTCCGGTGGGCCTTCATCGAAGCGGTCACGGCGGCGATCCTATTCGCCGTTTCTCCGTCGCCACTACCAGCGCCTCAAAGCCCGCCGGGCCACCAAGGATGATCGGACATCCACGGCGCGCAAACTCGCGGAGCTGACATGGACGGTGTGCAGGGAACGCCGGTGCTATGAAGAACGCTAACGGCAAGGACCCGCGGTCGCCCTCGTATCTTGCTGGCGTCAGGCCCCTGGTACAGGTTAGGGGACCCCCGGGTCCTTTCGTATTGTGTGCCCGTCTTTGGTGCGGGGCACGGATGAGAGCATGACCACCGGGTCTGTAGCCGGGCCGTAGCACCACCGAAGCGGCCGGTTGGAGAAGCGGTTCCCTTGAAGGCTTGACAGGCGCCTTCATGAGAGCAAGATGAGCGCTGCCGCTCGCTACGCTCCCGCTCGCTTGATATCGTAAAGGAGCGCTCCGCGGTCCATGGGGGTGATCGCCTCAACGGGCGAAACGGCGCCAGTCCTCTTGCGGAGGGCCGGGCAGTTTGGCGCTGTCTGGACTTCGCTATGCGGGCCTGCTGTGTTCAACTGAAGCGGGCCAGCACAGGCGCATGGTCGCTGGTTCCCACTTCTGTCTGGACGAGGCAGGCAGTCGCCCGCGCTGCCAACGAGATGCTCACGAACACATAGTCGAGCCGCCACCCGATGTTCCGCTGGCGCAGGTTGCGCCAGGGCGCCCACCAGGTGAAGAGATGGTCGTTGTTCGGGTCGAGGGTGCGACCCAGGTCCACCAGGCCGCGGCTCAGGATCCGCTCGATCAGCGCGCGCTCCTCAGGAAGTTGTCCAATCGCCCGGGGCTTGCGCTCTTTCGGATGTACATCAAGATCCGATCGCGCTACGTTCATGTCCCCGCACAGCACGAGTTGGCGTGCTTCCCCCGCAACCTCGGTCTGGAACGCCGCGGCGTATTCGTCGAGCGCTTCGAGGAATCGCATTTTCGCCGCGAAGTCTCGACCACCGTTGGGCACATAGACCGACCCAATGGTGATGCCGCCGACTTCCGTTACCACGATTCGATTCTCGCAATCGAACGCGGGATGAACGAACAGCGGCCGTTGGGGTGCGATTTCCTTGCTGACGTGAAGACCGACGCCCGAGTAGCCTTTGCCGCCGTGCCAATAGCACCAGTACCCTTCCATCTCACACAGTGCAGGTGGCACCTGGTGGGACTCGGCCTTGATCTCCTGCAGGCAGACGACATCCGGACGCTCGCGCTCGATCCATTGCTGGACCTCGCCCTGACGCGCCCGGATCCCATTGACGTTCCAGGTTCCGAGCTTAATGGCTGGCGTGGGCAGCTTAGCGCTTCCGGCCACGGTAACAATCAACGCCGGCGGGCCGGTAGGATCCGCCGGTCCGATGGAAACCGCCTCCCCGCTTCCTCCTGAAACGGTTCCACTCTTGCCTCCGAAAGGGGATCATCAGGCTACGGCCTTATACGGAATACCCCGAGTCCGCGGAATCTCCCTCGGTCGAAGAGTAGCCAGACGAACGAGGCGTTCCTGCCCGACCATGGCGTGCGGCCGTGGATGGAACTGCCGCTATGGGTTCCGCAAGGCCGCGAGGATATCGCCGGACTTGATTCGACCAAGGCGACGGCTACGGGGTGAGCCTTCGACCTCTTGCGGAGACCGCCGCGGACACCTTGGCTTGGCCTTCCGGGTCCGCATCACCACCACTGCTCACGACACCTACGGTGCGTGGCGCGAGGGCGCCCACGACGACCTCGTGCTTGCTGTAGCGCTCGCGTGCTGGTTCGGGGAAAAAGGCAACAAGCGCTTCGGACGCGACTTCGGGATCTTGTAGATCAGCATCTCACATCGCAGCATGGCCTTACTTTACAGCTTCATCTCCTTGTCCAGGACAAACGTCTTCACGGTTTCGCGCTTGACGCCATCAAAGGCCATGGCTTCTGCCGTCGCCTGCGACTCCATGGCTCGCTTGAACGTACCCAGGTTCTCAGGCTCCAAGCAGACCGTGACTTCATTCCCGGCGATCGCGAAATG
>DASSXJ010000031.1 GCA_035703895.1 bacterium
TGCGCCGGTCATCACGGTCATCCCGATCGCCAGGCCGTAAAAGGAGTTCCCTGCGGTTCCTTTAGCGGTCGTGACGTTGAGCATCACGTATACCAACGCAAAGGTATAGAGGAACTCCGCGACCAACGCAGGCCCCACGGCCAGGGTCATGGCCTTCACCGCGGCACCGCCCTTCAGGTATCCCACGAAGAGCGAGGCAAGCAGGGCGCCGATGAGTTGGGAGGTGACATAAGGGAGGACGTCCTTGGCGGCCACGCGCCCCCGCATCCAGGCTCCCAGGGTCACGGCGGGATTGTAGTGGGCCCCGGAGACATGACCGCCTGCAAATACCATCACCATGAGCGCGGCCCCAATCGCCAGCGGTGGAATGACCCCTGCCGCGCCTGCGATAACCGTGGTCCCAATCGTCAGCACGAGAAAGAACGTGCCGATGAGTTCGGTGACATACTTGTTCACACCAGGTCCTCCTCTTGTCTGACACGGCGTCGGCTGGCCGCTACCGGTTTCGCTGACCGATCGCTGGCCCCCTTGCATGTCCTGACCGCGGTGCGGTCCTGCCGAGGCAAAACGCGGGTTGAACGTGAATGGAGAACCGTGGGGGATGCATGGACGGCCTGATTCCAAAATCCGAATTCGTCCGGATCGCGAACGTCGTGGGGGTCCGGCGGTGGCTCGCCGTGCTGGCCATGTTGACGATCCCGGCGGGGGCGGCCCGCGCGGCGGTGTCCCTCGGCGTAGTTGCCGCCCCCACCTTGATCAGCGTCTATAACCCGGCGGGCCCGCTCAACGGCCTACGCCGGTGAGACTACCATGAAGACACTCGATTGAGCTCTCGCTGGCCGACGTACGGAATCAGGCCATACGCACGCGCCCTCGCGATCGCATACTGAGCCAGTTCCTTCGAGTTCGCGTAGTCCAGCGTAAAGACCGTGAGTCCTCTGCTGCGCCACGTCGCGAGCGCATGGAGCACGGCGTCGCTCTGACGGACCGGGATCTTCTGGTAGCCGCCTTGGTACGTCGCCGAGACCTCCTCGCGGGCAAGTCCCTGCACGTACTGGTAGAACTGGCGCCCATCGGAGCCGCGTTCTGTGAGAACGCCTAGGTTTGACGATTGGGCGATCAGCAGAGTGGTCGGATGGAGCGCATGAATCTGCCGGACCAGTTCCACGATACCTGCAGTCACGTCCGGGCGGCCGGTGTCCGATCCTGCATCGACGTTGTCGAGGAAGAGACCGTCGACGCCCTTGCCGAGGATCTGTGGCACCACGGTCGTGAGCAGGACTTCCCGGTATCCGGGCTTGGACGCGTCCATGTAGAACTCATCCCATCCCGGGTACTTCTTGAGGATGTACGGCTGGACCTGAGACCAGTAGGATCGAAACGGCTCGGCGGAGCCGATGTTGATGTACGAGAGCACGAGTTTGCCCTGCGACTTCAACATCGCAACATCCTGCGGCTCGTAGTTTGCCGCACCGTCCTCGACATCGATATCCACCATGTCAAACTGCAGGAGTTGCGGGATCTGCCCATTGCTGTAGTAACTGACCCAGGTCCGGGCCGCCCGCAGGCGGTCGGCCGGACTGAGCTGGCCGCCTCGCGAGGCTGGGACCGAGCCCATCAGCATGAGGATGAGACCGCTTACGATTCCCGTTATCCACCACCGCATCGAAGGATCTCCTCTCGCTCGCTTTAGTGAAGCGGAATGACCATGCGTTCACCCCGCTTGAGGGTGAGATAGGACGTTTCATCGGGCCCATACCGATCCACCGCCGTCCCCACGTGGACCCCCGTGACCGGGATGATCGCCCCCCCGGTCGTGGCGGTGATGATGATGCTCTGCCCGGGGATCAAGACGCCCACGATCCCCGCCTGATTGTACGCCGCGCGCCGTTCCATCGCCCGGCCGATCTCACCCATCGTCAGCGTCCTCGTGGGCAGGGAGGACAGGGCTTCGTACTTCGCGACAACGGCGGCGAAGAAGTCTGCGAGCAGCGTATGCCCGCTCGAATACTGGCGCAGGTTGGACTGGTGAAACATCAATGGGTTAATGTCATACGTAAAGAGGTACCCGAGCAGGGTGTCGCTCTCGAAGTCGAGCAGGCCCCGATAGGTGAGCGGGCAGCGGTCCGGGAAGAGGCGGCAGAAGTCCGGGTGCACCGCCATGAACTCCTCGAGCAACTCGCCGGGCTCGGTGACATTGTAAAAGATATTGGTGGGGTAGCGGGGAATCTCGAGGATTCGCGGCTCGTGGATGTTTCGAATACCCGTATTGAACCTGGGGGCCCGCTGGTCGCTGCGGGACCAATCCGACACCACGTATCGCACGCCGCGCCGGAATGCGCCGAGCATCGCCGCGGGGTTCCTGAGCCCGGAGATGTCCGGGGTGACCAGGTTCTCGGGAGAATACTTCGAAAATCCCAGATCACGCGCAACCGTGTGATTCAGCGCTAACTCCGCCTCGGTCTGCTGCTCGGTGGCGGCGTCGAGGTTCATGTGCCCGTAGGTATGGCTGATCCACTCGAACTGGTCCTGCAGGGCGACCACCCGGTCCGTCAATGGATCCTCCGTCGGGACCAGGTCCACTTCGGGATCGCCTTGCCCGGCGACGAAGGCATGCTCGCTGCCTTCCCCGTTGAAGGCCATGGCGAGCCGAAACGCGCCGGTCAGCCGCCGCGCGCGAATCGCCTGCTGCCAGGCCGCCGCCGCGTCGAGATCCGAGACGGTCATGCGATAGGGGGCCCCGGCAAACCGGTCGTCGTCGAAGAAGAGGTCGTCGACCTGCGGATTGAGGTACACTCGCCGCTCTCCGAGGTACACGCCTCGGGTGGCCCAGGTGATCGCGCCCGCCGCGAGGAGCCGCGTGTGCAGCAGGGACGCGCTGCCGTCCATGGCAAATGCCAGATTCTCCCGTCCGTCCGAAGATGTCTTGATGACGGCGAGGGCGTCCCCGTCCGGAGTGACGAGCAGCGGGACGGCATCCTCGGTGGCCCTGGAGAGATAGAGCCAGGCGTTGCGGATCGGGATGTCGGCGTTGGGATTCAGGTAGGAAAAGATCCGGCGGCCCGCCGGCGTCAGGTGGCCGCTCTTGGCGAGCATGCCGGCGCTGGACGGGAGGTGAAGCCCGTACTCGGGGGTCGGGTACGTGTACATCGTGACCTGACGGATATGGAACTGCGTCTCGAAGTGCTCGAGGGTCTCCCAGTCTTTTGGCCCGAACGCGGTGACGTTCGCCGCGCCGTTCCAGTAGGTCAACGTGTTCGTCGCCAATATCACGGCATAGTACCGCGCGGTCGTCCCCTGCACAAGCTTCTCAGGCGTCAGCGGCCCGTCGCGGCGAGTGACGAAGGCCTGCGCCGGGATCCCGAGCTCGTCGAGCGCGGCCATGGCTGCCCCGAACGCGGGTTCCGTGCCATCCGCCGAGATGACGAGCACCCGCATGGTCATCGGCCCCGGCCCGCCACCCTGAGGCGTCCCGAGGGCAGATGGGAGCGGTTCCGGCGAAAGAGGCGCCGCCGTTTGGGGGAGGGGCGCCGATCCTCCGGACAACGGCAGTTCCCCTGGGAGGACATCGTGCCGGTGGGGGGTGATCCCCGCCGCGTGGCCCGCCGCCAACGCCAGAATGAGGAGGAACCCTGCGCTTACGCGTACACTGCTGCGGTACATGGCATCGCGCTCCTTATGATGAGATGTAGAAGAATGCACTTAGAATGCCGCATAGTAGTATCGGTCTATGTTGCGAACGAGCCGGTTTGCCCGCCAAATCGCCAATTCGCTGAGGGTCGTGGCGGCACCGATGAGCGCGAGGGCAAGCCATCCGGCCGTCCCGCGCTGAACCATGAGGAGTCCTTCGCCGCACTGGAGGATAAGGCCGCACACCAAGACCCCGCCGGCGTCGCGGAGCGCACCCAGACCGGTCAGCATGCCAAAGGAGAACAAGAACCCCGGCAGCGCCACGATCAACCCGACCACCGTGATCCGGAACACCAAAAACGTCGGGGCGTCCATGCCACCCCAGGGTGCCCCGCCGGTCGCGGCCAGGAGTACAATGGCGGCCGCGGCCCCAAACCACCGGCACCGCCACAACATCTGCGAGAAGCGGGTGACCGCTCGGGTTCTGAGTTCGGTCACTCCGAGGATCTCCGTCCTCATCATCTGTTCGCGCAGGCCCTGGTAGTAGCGATGGAGGCCCCAGGATGCGGCGATAGCCACCGGGACGATGCCAAGGATGCCGAGGTCCACTCCCGACTCAAACACCTGGCGCTCCGCCGGCGAGAGCATCCATGCGATCGGACGCGTGGCAAACAGAAACAGATAGTATAATACCCCGGTGGCGAACCACGGCGCCGCGTCGAGCCACACGACGAGCCACCGGGTCCGCCCGAGGCCATGCGAACCACGCGACACAGGGAGATCCGCTCCCGCCACCACGCCGACGCGAACACCACCGAGCAGCGAACGGCTCCGGGCGAGGCTCCCCAGCCACAACGCGGTCAGGCCGACCAACTGAGCCAAGATGATCGCCTGCGCGGCATCGGTGCCGGCGTGCACGAGACGCGCGTACGTCAATGCGAGCAGGCCCACCCCGATGCCGGTCGTGAGCACCAGGCCGGCCACGTCGTTCAGCGCGATGAGAGGTACCACGGCTACACGGTAGTTCCCGTGCAACACGAAATAGCCGGCGGCGACGAGTGGGGCGAGATGATCGTAAGGATGCATCTTCCAGATTCCTGCCGTGACGGCCAACGCCCCGATGGACATGACGCCGCCGCCCGCCCACACGGCCCGATGGAAGAACGCCTGGGCCTGCGTAAAGTCCCGCTGCGCGGTGTGAAAGAGCAACCGCCGTGTGATGGCGTACTGGAACCCGCCGCTCACGATGAGGCTGCCCAGAATGCCGACCGTGAGGGCCTGCGCGAGTGCGAACGGCGCGTTGTCCGCAGACCAGACAGACCGTCCCCAGGCGATCATCAGGGCCACCATGACGAGCCATACCGCCTGCTGGGCGATCACCGCCATTACCGGGGACGACGCGTCCGGACGCGCGGGCTGGGTCTTCCTGGATTGGGAGCGGGCCGCGCCCGCGGTCCCCAGAAACTCGATGCGGCCGAAGACCTCGCGAGCGAGTGCGAAGACGTCGGCCCACCCGGCCTCTTTGGCCCGCCGGTCAGAGTACCCGAGCACTTCGAGGACGACCGCCACGGCGAACGGGCCGCCCGGGCTGGGGTCGATCTCACAGACGGTGCGCGCCAGGCGCTCCGGCAGGAGACGACGCTCCAACAGCGGCCGGCTAATGAACGGCGAGGTGCTGATAGACATCCTGATACGCCTGAATCATCTGGTGAAGTTGGTACTGCTGTACCGCGCGATCGCGTGCGCGCGCGCCGTACTCGCGCCGGTCCGCGTCGTCTTGAAGGGCCGCCACGATCGCCATCCCCAGCGACTTCGGGGAGCGTGGAGGGACCAGGACGCCGCATCCCTCCAAGGCTTCGCGGACTCCTCCGACGTCGGTGGCGACGACCATCTTGCCACAGGCCATCGCCTCAATCACCCCGAACGGGAAACCCTCCGAAAGGCTTGGGCTGACCACGACGTCGGCCTCGCGGTAGGCGGCCTCGGGCTGCTGCGTGGCCTGTTCCAGGGTGACTGCGTGCTCCAGGCCGAGGTCCTTGATCCGGGCGACACACAACTGCCGGTACGCCGGATCCGTCGCCTCGCCGTAGATCCGGCACCGGGCCTGCGTGATCCGTCGGTGCACGTACGCCATGGCCTCGATGAAATTGAGGGTGTCCTTCAGGCGATCCACCCGTCCCACCGAGATCACCGTGGGGACGGAGTGCGGAGCCTCCCGCACGGGGGAGAAGCGCGTGGTGTCGACGCCGTTGTAGATGACGCGCACCTTGGCGGGCGGGACTCCCATCGCGACCTCCCACCGACTGTTGAAGTGGCACACCGGCGTCACCAGGTCGGCAAACGCGTAGTTCAGGCGGACGAGCGCGTGCTCAAAGTTGGCGAGAAAGACCTTCTGCGGCGTCGACCCCTCTTCGTTGATGAGGTCTAGCAGCCGCTCCCGATAGTAGACCCCGTGCTCGGTGAGGAGAAACGGCACGCCATGCACGATTTTGGCCAGGACCGCGGGCACGCCGGCGATTCCGGCGACCGCCGCGTGGGCGACATCCACCCGCTCGACGGGTGCGGTGAGCACGCGAAGATGACGCTCGAGACGCCGGCAGAGCCCGATCGTGTCCATGACGGACAGCCGGCCGAATAACGGGTCGCTCGTCAAGACACGCACAAAGGTATCCCATACGGCCGGGTGCCGCATCGTCGCGTAGAAGTCGACCTTTCTGAAGAACCGGGACAGCCCGGCCAGCGCCAGCCCGAGCGCCCAGGGGTCCGGGGCCCCCCGCATGCATTGGGTCACCACGGTCTCGTAGGGCGCCAGGAAGTCGCGGCCGAACTCGCGCACTCTCACCCGGCGGTAGCGAGCGGCGACGCTCCGCGGAGGCAGGCCGGGGAACTCCTCCGGACGCCCGACCCCCCAGAGCGGGATCGTCGTCAGCCGCACGTCTCGCCGCAGGGGAAACCGCGGGGTGACGTTCGGATTCGAGACGATGCTCGTCAGCCGGAACTCCACCGCGGGGAGGCCGGTGATCAACTGGTGCGCCCATACCGACACGCCGCCCCGAAAGTATGGGTACGTCCCGGAGACCGATAACAAGACTTTCATCACTGTGCCAAGGCGTCCCGGAGGTGCGCGGGGAGAACGTCGAGTCCGTCCACCGGCAACGCGAAGTGGACGTTGAGGTCGGTCGCGCACCGGCGCATCTCTTCCGCCTCGTTCGGGAGCCCGGCCCTCGCGTACTGGGCGGCGGCGCGTTCGTACGACCACGCGGCCTCCCGGATGGACCAGGTCATCGCCTCTTCGGCGTGCCTGCGGAAGAGCTCGGCCGCGCGTTGCCGTTCAGACAACGCCAGGGCGTGGTCTCCGAGGCGCGCCGTGATCTCTGCGGAGGCCGCGCGCGCCACCGCCACCCGGCCGTGATGCCCGCGTCCGTTCTGTTGATCGATGTCCTGTTGATAGAGCCGCCGGGCGTCGGCCAGCTGCCCCTGCTGTTCCAGGCGCTCGGCCTTGAGCCAGGGGTTGTCATCCCGCTGAAGACGGGTGACCCACACCGGAACGCGACCGTTGGTGGCCTTGGGGGCCGGATCTCCCCCGAGCAGTCGCGCCAGCTTTGAGAACACCTTCGCTGTTGTCACATCGGGAGATTACGACGGGGCCCATTCTTTCGACTTCGTCTTTTATGCCAAATCGAGCTATTAGACGAATGAACCCTCATCCATCTTTGGATACCCGTCGACGTCCGCCGGATGAGGCGAAATACCGTGGAGCATGAGGTTCGATGGAAGTTCTCCGCATGTCAGGGGAGAGCCGTCAGGCGGCGGGGCCCCTTCTTGCGGGTGCGGCGCTTGGGCGGCTCCGTCTCGAGGACGGCCTCGGCGATCCAGATCGAGAGGAGGACGTCGAGCGCGCTGATGGTCTTCGGCACGAGTTCCTTTGGGACGATCGGCGATCGCGACTTGGGCGGCTTGCGGTATGTCGATGCAAGGCTTGCCGAGTATGAGTAGTACTTCATGAAGGCCCCCTGACTCCGGACGCTCATTGTGAGATACCATGAGGCAGCGGGGAACCACTTCGTCCGTCGGGCGGTTTTTTAATCCCGTTTGGATGAGAGGCCGGAAACGACGCGGGTTCATCTGAGGATCGCAAATCCTTCAAACGATCGGTTGGCGGAGGGGCCGTTTTCATCCAGGATGGAGGGGAGACGAGGCCGGAGGGGTGAACGAACCGTGGCGCAGAGGGTCTCGCGACTTGTGGCGTTCGTGATGTTGTTTCTACTCGCGGTGCTGACCGGGATGCTGGTGCCGCCGTCGTGGGTCGTTACTCGGTAATCTCCAAGTCCATGGTGAGGAACATCTCCACGATCTGAGGATCGAAGTCTTTTCCGATATGCTCGCAGATATACTCGTGGGCTTCCTCGCGCGTCCAGGCGTCCCGGTAGGGCCGGTTTGAACACAGCGCATCCCAGACGTCCACGACGGAGAAGATTCGCGCGGGGAGGGGAATCTGATCGCCCTTGAGCCCCCGCGGATACCCGGTGCCGTCCCACTTTTCATGGTGGCAGTACGGGATATCCAACGCGGGGCGCAGGTGGGAGATCGGCGACAGCAACGCGTACGCGTACACCGGGTGGCGTCGCACGATCTGCCATTCCTCCTCGGTGAGCGACCCGGGCTTCAGTAAAATCGCGTCGGGAACCAGCATGGTGCCAATGTCGTGAAGCAGTGCCCCGCGGTAGACGTGGACCAGCTCATCATCGGGCATCCCGATCATCCGCCCCAGTCTCACCGTCCACTCGGCCACGCGTTTCGTGTGGCCCTCGGCCTGCTGGTCGCGGAGGTCCAGCGCGCGTGCCCAGCCGGCGATGATGTCGTCGTACGCGACCCGTAGCTCGCCGCGCAATTGTTCGACGAGGTTGACGAGTTTGGGCCCTTCGATCTGTGCTTCCCTGGTTGGGCTCCCCATCTCTACCAGGTGTGTGCCCACACCGGCCGTCATTTAGCGCCGGGCCGCGCCCGGGTGTGCAGGCCCGGCCCGTGGGCGGTGGAGGGATTGTCGGCGCACGCCTCGTAGCCTCCCTCGGTGCATCTCACCGACGCAGTGGCCATCGTGACGGGGGGGACCGGAGGGTTAGGTCGCCGTATCTGCCGGTCCCTGGCTCAGCACGGCGTTCGTGTGGCCGTGTGCTACCAACACCGAGGGGCCGAAGCCGAAATCGTCGCCCGGGAGGTGCGGGATCTCCGGGGACAGGCTGCGCCCTTTCAGGTGGACGTGCTTCACGCAGACTCCGTGGAGCGCCTCATGGCCGACGTGCTCCGGGTGTTTGGCCGCGTCGATATTCTCGTGAACGATGCCGCATACAACAAATGGATTCCTTTCCCGCAATTGACGGACCTGAGCTTGGAAGACTGGAATCGCATCTTGACGACGAACCTCACCGGGCCGTTCATCTGCAGCAAGGCGGTGGCCCCAATCATGAAGCGCCAGGGTGGGGGGCGAATCGTCAACGTCTCCTCCATCGCGGGATTCGGTCCGACGGGCTCTTCGATCGCCTACGCCGTGTCGAAGGCGGGGTTGAATCACCTCACTCGGTGCATGGCGGTTGCCCTGGCTCCGGAGATCCTGGTCAACGGGGTGGCTCCGGGGTTCATGGAAGGCACGCGGATGAGCGAGAATCTCGCCCCCCAGTACCGCGAGCGGGCGACGCAGGGAGCACTGCTCCAGCGCGCCACCGACAAGGACGATGTGGCGGCGCTCGTCGTCGAATTCTGCCGCACCGACAGCATCACAGGGCAGACGCTCGTTGTGGATGCGGGGCGTGTATTTCACTGACGGACGCTCAGCCAGAGGCCCCGTGCTCTTGAGCAGGTGAACGGCGAGCGGACCGGCCCCGCCGTCATCTATATATTCTCCCTCACCTACGTACTGGTGTGGAACATCGCCACGCCCTTCATTCCCCTCTACCTGACGGCGCACGGCGCCACGCCCACCGCGGTCGGGATTGTTGTGAGCCTCTCCGGCCTCCTGCCGCTCTTCTTCGCCGTGCACGTCGGTGCCCTGGTGGACGTCCACGGTCCCGCGCCGGTCGGGAAGTGGTCCGTCGTCACGGAGACCATCGCGTGCGCGATCCTGGCGGCGGTCCCCGGGGCGACGGGGGTGGCCGTGGGCTACGCGCTCTTGGGACTCGGGAATCTCGGGCTGACGGTGGCGACCCAACTCGCCGTGGCCGAGTTCAGCCCTCCCGCGTCGCGGGCACGCAACTACGGCTACTACAGCTCGTGGATCTCGGCGGGCATGGTCTTGGGCCCGATCGTGGGCGGCTTGCTGGTAGATTTCCGAGGATATCAGGCGGTGTTCATCACAGTGGTGGCCCTCATGATTCCGTCCTTTGTGCTGGCCGGCCTGGTGAAGCCCCGGGCGCGGTCGTCCCTGCCGGCCACCAGGGTGTGGACCGCGCATCACTCGGCGCGCGGCATTCTCGGTCTTCCCGGGGTCGGCCTGATCCTGTTTATCTCCTTCATGGTCATCAGCGGTCAGAGCCTGAGGCAGTCGTTCTACCCGCTGTACCTGCAAACCGTTGGGCTTCCGTCCACACTCATTGGTGTCATCATCGGGGCCGGCAGTCTCACCTCGATGCTCGTCCGGCCGTTTATTGGGCGTGCGGTCTCAGCGTTCGGGTACGCGGCGTTGTTGGCGGGAGCGACGGGCCTGGCGATGGTGTCGATCGGAATCACCCCGCTGATGATGTCCTTTGTGCCGCTTATGCTGGCCTCGGCCGGGCTCGGCGCGTCGACCGGGGTGACGCAACCGCTGACGATGAGCCTCATGGCCGACGCCGTGACCGCCGATCTCTGGGGGCTGGCGATGGGAATTCGGCAGACCGTGCAGCGCTTGGGGACGGTGGCGACCCCGATCGTGTTCGGCGTCCTCGTCACGAGGTATGGGATCGGGTCGTCGTTCTACTTGGGCGCGTTGACGATGGGGGCGGCCATGCTCGTCATCCTGCGATTCGAGCTGCCGATCGTGAGCCTCGAGGCGTCGGGTGATCGTCCGCGCATGGCCGAAGGAGACGGTGGATAGCGCAAGGGGTGGCGGGGACCGGGTCAGAAGTAACGCTGGATCATTAAGGGGGGATGGGAATGGCGCAACGCACGCTGGCCTCGATCCTGGCGGTCGCGCTCGTCGCGGTGATCGCGGCGGGGTGGCCGTCCGCGTCCGCCGTCGGACAGGTCGCCGGCACATTTCGCACGCCGCTCGGAGGTGAGCCCGCGACCCTCGACCCCTATTTCTCAGTGGACTCCTCCTCGGGACCGCTCACCGCCTTGATGTACACGACGCTGGTGGCCTTCGACAGCGGCGGGAGACTTGTGCCGGCCGGGGCGCGGAGCTGGGACATCTCGCCAAACGGGCTGATCTACACGTTCCACCTGCGCGACAATGTGAAGTTCCACGGCGGCCGCAAGGTGACCGCGGCGGACTGGAAGTGGTCGTTCGAGCGCATGGGAGATCCCACGCTCAAAGCGCTCGTCGCCGACGTGGTGTTGTCGGGGGTAACGGGGTACGACGCGTACCAGAAGGGCGCGGCCGAGATCGCGGGCCTCAAGGTTGTCGATCCCCAGACCCTGCAGCTCGTGCTCAACCCGTCGCACCGGGGAGGGTTCTTGAACCGCCTCGCCTACTACGCCGCCGTCGTTCTCGACAAGGACGTGGTCGAGAAGGGCGGCAAGGGATGGTTTGGAACCCGGGACGCCGGCTCCGGTCCATTCATCTTCAAAGAGTGGGTCCACAACTCCCGGATTACGCTGGCCGGGGACCCCAACTTCGCCCAGGGTCCGCCCAAGATCTCCCGCTTGGAACTGCCGATCGTGACGGAGGCGTCCACCCAGCTCTCCGAATACGTCTCGGGACAACTCGATCTCGTGCAGGTCCCGCTCGCGGACTTTCAACGCATCAAGGCGGATCCGGTGCTGAGCAAAGAGTTGTTTGTAGCGCCCCGCGCGCAGATCCTCTTCCTCGGGCTCAACGCCCGCGTCTACGAGGCCTTCAAGGACGCGCGGGTGCGGCGCGCCATCGCGATGGCCATCGACCGCGCCAAGATCGCCCAGACGGTCTTCTTCGGATTCTATCGGCCCGCGAACTCGATCGTCCCACCGGGGATCCCGGGATTCTACGCTGACTACAAGGGGCTCCCCTATGATCCCGCGCAGGCCAAGAAGCTCCTCGAGGAAGCCGGCGTGGCGGGGAAGCTCCCGCCGCTCCGGATCGCAATGAACCCGTTCACGCCGATCGCGCAGATGGCCGGGGAACCGATCGTGGCGATGCTGCGGGCAAATTTGGGGCTCGACGCGCAACTCGAGAAGACGGAGTTCTCCAACTTCATCGCGTCCTTGAACAAACGGACCGTCTACCAGTCCTTCCTCACCGGCTGGTCGGCCGACTACCTCGACTACAGCGATTATCTCGACCTCTTGCTCGACAGCCGCTCCGTGCTCGACCGCGTTAATTACAACAATCCGGAGTTCGACAAATTGATCGACCAGGCGAACGCCGCGCCAACGGAGAGCCGGCGCATCGAGATCTACCATAAGGCAGAGGCGCTCGCCGTGCAGGACGCGCAGTTTGTCCCGCTGTTCTTCTCGCAGTTCGCGATGCTCAAGAAGCCCTATGTCCAGGGTCTGGAGACGACGCCGATGCTCTCGGGATGGCTTCCGTTCACCCGCGTGAGCGTCCAAAAGTAAACGCCGCTTCGGCTGCGGAGAGTGACCCCGGCGCGCCGCAGTGATTCGCTATCTGGCCTACCGCGCCGCGCTGGCGATCCCCCTGTTTCTAGGGGCGGCGCTGTTGATCTTCCTCGCCGGGCACTACGCGCCGGGAGATCCCGTGCAGACCCTCCTGGGGGATCATTACAATCCCCAGACCGCCGCGCGGATGCGGCACGAACTCGGGCTCGACCGCCCGCTGGCGATCCAGTTCGTGGCCTATGTGAGGGACGCGGTCACGTTGGACTTCGGGACGTCCTACGTGAATCCGAGCTGGCGGGTGGGGGACATCGTCCGGCAAACCCTGCCGATCAGCCTGGGGCTGGCGGCGCTCGCGGTTGCGCTGGCCGCGGCGGCCGGCGTCGGGCTCGGCTTGGCCGCGGCGGTCACGTCCGGCCGGGCCGCCGATCGGTTGATCCAGGTTGGCGTGCTCTCCGGACTCTCCGTGCCCAGCTTCGTCGTCGCCGCCGTGCTCGTCTTGGTGTTCGCGCTGCATTGGCGGCTCCTTCCGGTCGCGGGGTGGGGGAAGCCGCAGGACTACGTCCTGCCGGTGGTGGTCCTCGCCGGGGCACCGATTGCCTACATCACCCGGATCACCCGATCCAGCGTCGCCCAGGTGCTGACCGAGGATTACGTCCGAACGGCCCGCAGCAAGGGGCTGCGCGCGCCGGTGGTGCTCCTCCGCCACGTCCTCCGAAACGCCGCGCTTCCGGTTGTGACGACGGTCGGGATCGCGTTCGGGAACGCGATCGTCGGGGCGTTCGTTGTGGAGGTCGTCTTCAACATCCCGGGGATCGCGCGGATCGCGGTGAACGCGATTCTCCAGCGGGACTACACCGTCATCCAGACCGTGATGCTGGTCTACACGGCGCTCTTCACCGCGATCAATCTCGCCGTGGACATCTCGTACGCGTACCTCAACCCGCGTGTGCGCTACTGATCTGCGGGTCCCGGCCGTGCGGTCCGCCACGAGACGCTCCCGCGGCTGGGGGACGCTGGCGCGGCGGGAGTGGCCGGCTGCGCTGGGAGGAGTGTTTCTCACGGCGCTGATCCTCCTCGCCGCCGGGGCGCCGTGGATCACCGCATACACCTACGATCGCCAGGATCTCGACCACTTATTTCAGGGGCCGTCCGCGGCGCACTGGTTCGGGACCGATCAGTTCGGGCGGGACGTATCGACGCGGATCGTCTATGGCGCTCGGATCACGCTGGCGGTGGGGTCCTCCGCCGTGCTCGCCGAGTCGCTCGTCGGGGTCGCCTGGGGGACCGTTGCGGGGTTCTACGGCGGAACGCTGGATAACGTGCTGATGCGGATCGTCGACCTACTCATCGCGTTCCCATCGATGCTCTTGGCGATCCTGGTCACGGGGATCTTCGGGCCGAGCCTCGTCAACATCGTCCTGGCGCTCGCGCTCACGGCCTGGCCGGGGACCGCGCGCATCATCCGGAGCGAGGTCGTGGCGCTGCGCGAACGAGAGTTCATCGAAGGCGCCCGGGCGCTCGGCGCGTCTGCGGTGCGGATCCTGATCCGGCACCTCGTCCCCAACGTGATGCACCTGGTCGTCGTGCGGGCGACGCTCGATGTCAGCGCCCTCATTTTGATCGAGGCCACGCTCAGCTTCATCGGGATCGGCGTACAGCCCCCGCGGCCGAGCTGGGGGTTGATGATCAGCGAGAGCTTCCAGTACCTGCAGAGCCATCCCCATCTCGTCATCGTCCCCGCCGCGGTGCTCTCGCTGACCGTGGTCTCATTCAACCTCGTGGGCGGATCGTTGACGGCGGCGTTCGATCCTCGGAAGCGGTCGGCATGACGCGTTCAGGAGGGGCGGAGATGGCGCATCGCGTGCGGTGGGGATTGAGCCTCCCGAATCGGGGGATCGTGCTCGGGGCAGGGGATCCCCCCGAGTTGCTGGCGATGGCCGAGATCGCCGATCGCTCGGGGGTATTCGATGCTGTGTTTACGGGTGACAGTTTGATCGCAAAGCCGCGGATCGATGCGGTCGTGTTTCTCGCCGCGGTGGCGGGCCGCACACAGCGGGTACTCCTGGGCACGTCGTGCATGGCCAGCTTCATCTTTCGGCATCCGATCGTGCTCGCGAATCAGTGGGCGGCGCTCGATCAGATGAGCGGAGGGCGCGCGTATCTCGTCGCCTGCATGGGCGGTGGACCGCACACCAAGTCCGCGCACCGCTCGCCGAGCGGCGCCCGCTGGGAGGTCGAGTTCGCCGCGATGGGCACGAGCGTGGAGGAGCGGGCCGGCCGCTTGGTCGAGGGCATTGAGATTCTCCGGGCGCTGTGGACCGGTGAGCCGGTCACCCATCGCGGGCGGTTCTATCAATTCGCCGACGTCGTGTTGAACGTGACCCCCCTGCAAACGCCGTGTCCGATCGCGATCGCCAGCAACCCCCAACCGCCCTACGCCGGCGAGCACATCATCGAGCGCGCCCTCAAGCGGGTGGCGCGTCTTGGGGACGGGTGGCAGGTCGAGATGAGTACCCCCGAGGAGTTCGCGCACCGCTGGCAGCGCATCCGCGAATACGCCGCCGCCCTTGGCCGTTCCCCGGGTCCGGTGACCTCGATGATCCATTTCTACGTCAACGTCAACAGGGATGCCGACGCAGCGTTCGATGAAGCCCGGCGGTTCTACGAGCACTATCATGCGGGCCGGTTCCCGGACGAGTACCTGCGCTGGCGGCTCGTCACCGGAACGGCGGACGAAGTCGCCGAGCGGATCAGCCGGTTCATCGCCAGCGGCTGCAACCTGCCGATCATCCGGTTCGCCACGTACGATCCGATGGGGCAGCTGCGGCTGGCACTGACCGATTTGATGCCTCGGCTGCGGGATCATACCGATCACGCTCGCGCCTGGTGGCCTTGATGCGCCCCCTGGTGGAGGCGTTGATCCGCGGCGGCCACGACGTCCTCGAGACCGTCGTGGAGCGGCTGCAGGCGGGGGTGCGCGTTGCCAGCGTGAACCCATCGGCCGGGGGAACGGGGGAGGGCGAGTTCCAGACATTGGTCGCCGCTGAGTTGGAGCGGCTGGGATGCGCCGTGGAATCCTGGGAGCCGGACGCAGCGGCGCTCTCGGAGCGGTTCCCGGCCGCGCGCCCGTACCTGCCGTCCAGCGGGTTTCGGACCCGTCCCAACGTCATCGGATGGGCGCCGACTGCGGAGCCGCTCGGCGGACGGCGGGCGCACCTCATTCTCAACAGCCACGCCGATACCGTGGGAGCCGGCGATCCGTCCGGTTGGCGCTTTCCGCCGTTCTCGGGCACGGTCGCCGACGGCCACCTACACGGCCTCGGTGCCGTGGACGCGAAGGGCTGCATGTTTGCGTTCCTCGGTGCGTTCGCCGTCCTCCGGGCGGCGGGGGTGACGCTGCGCCGTAGCGTGATGCTCCAATCGGTGGTGGACGAGGAAGCCGGCGGCGCCGGCGTGCTCGACTGCATTCGGCGAGGGTACACCGCCGGAGCGGCGCTTGTCGGAGAGCCCACCTCGCTGCGGGTGTGCCCGGGCTCACGGGGATCGATGACGCTCGTGTTACGCGTCGTGGGGCGAGGCGCGCATCCGGGAGAAGGGTGGCGCGGGGTGAACGCCATCCATGCCGCGTGGCGCTACGTCGAAGCGCTTGAGCGCCTACGGGATGGCCTTGACCGAACCCGCATGCATCCCCTCTGGGCTCCGCTTCCGGTCGGGCATGTCTGGAACTTGATGGCGGTGAACTCCGGCCCCGCCGGACGCTCGGTCCCCGATCGGTGCGAGGTTCGATACAGTGTGGGGGTGATCGGTGCTGAGCGACTCACCGAACTCCAAGACGTGGTCGCCGCGTGCGTCGCCGGGGTGACCGCGGCCGACCCGTGGCTGATCGAGCACCCTCCGACGATAGAGTGGTCACCTCCATCCATGGAGCCGGCGGTGATCGAGCCGACGCATCCCGCCGTCGCGGCGATGGTTGCCGCCGGCGTCGACTTGGGGGAGGATCCGGTCGGCGTGCAGGCTTTTTCCGCCGCCTCCGACGGCCGGCACCTCATGAACTCGGGCGGGATCCCGGCCATCAACTTCGGGCCGGGGGACCTCCACCGCTGCCACAGCCCCGGAGAGGAGCTCCCGGTGGCGGAGTTGCGGCGCGCCATGACGTGGATCGCGCTGTTCATGGCGCGGTACTGCGGTGTCGCCCGCGGCCCCGCCGAGCGCTGATCCCAAAGGGAGTCCCGAGAACGCCCGAGAACCACCCGTCGTTCCCGGATCGGTTCGCAGACCGTCGAGGAGGATTGTTGCGCCATGTGCCAGTTGAACGAGGTCAAGGACCCGAATTATCTGCCGCACTTGACCTGGCCCGAGGTCAAGGCGCTGCTGGAGACGACCGACACTGTGATTCTACCGTTCGGGTCGATCGAGCAGCACGGTCCGGCGCTCCCGGAGGGGACGGATACGCTCGGCGTCATCGCGGTCTCGCGGGCCGCCGCGCGCGCCTCCGGCACCCTCTGTGCGCCGGTCCTCTTCCCCGCGCTCTCGGCGCACCACATGCAGTTCCCAGGGACGATTACGCTCTCGGAGGATACGTTCTGCCGGGTCGTGCTGGAGTCGGCGGCCTCGCTGGCCCGGCACGGCTTCCGACGGATCCTCCTCGCGAACGGCCACGGGGGGAACGAAGCGACGCTCGCCTACCTAGCCCATCGGATCACGAGGGAGACGGACGCCGCGGCCCAGCTGTTCGGGATCGGGGAGCTTCGGAAGATCTACCTCACCGCACACATCGACAAACTCGACATCCACGCGGGGATCGGCGAGACATCATCAATGTTGTACCAACAGCCGGACCTGGTCCGCCGCGACGATATCGAGCAGCCGCGGATGACGTTGGATGGCTGGCGTGAGGCGTTGCTGACCAAGGTGCGAGACGATCCCAGCCTTCTCCGCTATGTGACGCTCAAGCTCCCCGCGACGCACCTGGTTTCCTCCAACGGGTGCATCACCTACGGCGACCCGGCACAGGGCACCGCGGAGCGAGGGAAAGAACTCTTCGACGCCTACGTGGCCGCCATGGTCGCGTTCATCAAGGGCTGGCAATCGGCAACATCCAAGCCGGTACAGCAAGGGACGACCCGATGAGGTCGCGGTCGCGCGTCTGCCTGCTTGGAACCCTGCTCACCGTGATCGCGCTGGTCCCGACAGGCGCGCCGGCCCCGGATCTGTTCGCCGCCGACCGGACCATGCTGCGCGCGGCAATCCGCACACCCGCGACGGGGTTCGATCCGAAAATCGAGACGGCAAGCACGGTCGGGGCGATCGATGCCAACGCAATTGAAACGCTGGTCACGACCGATTTTGACGGGGTGACGATCCGGCCGCAGCTGGCCACCGAGTGGCGGGTGGAGGGGGCCCGCAGCTGGATCTTCAAGCTCCGCCCCAAGGTGAGGTTTCACGACGGCACCCCATTCGACGCGGCGGCGGTGAAGTTCAGCCTGGAGCGCATGGCCGCCGCGGACTCGTCGCAGCGAGGCGACTTCGCCTGGTTGGAGAGCGTCCAGATCGTAGATCCGCTGACCGTCCGCATCACCGCCAAATATCCGTATGCTCCGATGCTCAGCTCGCTCGCGTTTTACGAGCCGTATCTCGTGAGCCCCTCGGCCGTTCAGAGGATGGGCGATGGCTTCGGGCAACGACCCGTGGGCACGGGTCCCTTCAAGTTCCAGAGCCACGTCCCCAAGCAGCGAACGATCATGGTCCGCAACGACGACTACTGGGGACCCAAGGCCGTCCTGGCGCAGGTGGATTGGATCTTCGTTCCCGAGGACAATGCGCGCCTGGCCGGTCTCCTCGCTGGCGAGCTCGACCTGTTGACGGTGATCGAGCCGTCGATCGCGCAGGCGATCGCCAAGAACGCCCAGTACCAAGTCCTCCACGGCCCCGCGGATCTCGTCGACCGCGTAGGGTTCAATACCAGGAAGAAACCGTTCGACGACGTGCGCATCCGCCGGGCGATCGTGCACGCGATCAACCGGAAGCTGATGCTGGAGACCATCTTTGGCGGAGACGGCGTTCTGTATGACATGCCGATCGCGCCCACCATGTGGGGCTATGACCGGTCCACGATGGGGCCGCTCAGCTACCCGTACGATCCCGAGAAGGCCAAGCGGCTCCTCGCGGAAGCGGGGTATCCGAACGGATTCAAGACCACGTTCACCGCCATCAACCGCCCCGACCACCGCCAGATCGCCGAGGTCGTCCAGGAAGATCTCAAGAAGGTCGGCATCCAAGTCGAGGTCAAAACCTTCGACTTCGCGACGGTCGCCGAACTGTCTCGTCAGGGCCAGGACGAGATGTACATCATCGGAACGTACGGCGTCGGTGATCCCGACCGTGTCTTTCCCGAGTATGAGTCCTCGACCGTCGGGGTGAAGAACCGGAACTTCTGGAGCACGCCAGAAGTGGACCGGCTGATTGCGCTGCAGCGGACTCAACTCGATGATGCGAAGCGCCTTGCGCTTGTGCGGCAGGCCGCCGCAAAGATCCGCGAAGCGGTGCCGGACTTTGCGCTGCGCGTCCGGGTCGACGCGGAGGCGATCAGCAAAAAGGTGAAGGGCTACCGGTTGCACCCTCTCAAGTGGGTTCTGCAGCCGGTCGGCCTAGAACCATAGCCGGTTCGGGGCGGTCGTTGCTGCCCTACATCGCGCGTCGCGTGGTTCATGTCCTCCTGGTGGTGGTCGGGGTGGTGGTCATCACCTTCGCGATGCTGCGCCTCATCCCGGGGAATCCGGCGCGAGTAATCGCCGGCGAATTCGCCTCGGCCGACAGCATCAAGGCGGTAGAGATCCGGCTCGGTCTCGATCGGCCCCTGCCCGTACAGTTCGGCCGCTATATCGGGAATCTGGTCCGGGGAAATCTCGGCCAATCGTTTCACAGCAACGTGCCCGTTGCACGGGAGTTGGCCGTGTCGTATCCGATTACGGCGCAGCTGGCCGTGTTTTCGCTTCTCCTCGCCGCCGTCCTCGGAGTCCCGCTCGGGGTCGCGGCCGCGGTGCGCCGCGGCACGGCGGTGGACCTGGTGTCGATGGTGATCGCGGTCGGCGGCCTGTCCGTCCCCAATTTCTGGCTCGGGCTCAACCTCATCTTGTTGTTCTCGGTGACGCTCCGCTGGCTGCCATCGATCGGCAGCGACTCCCTCGCGCACTTTGTGCTGCCGTCGATTTCGCTGGCAACATTTTCCCTCGCACTCATCGCACGGCAGATGCGGTCGAGCCTGCTGGAGGTGCTGGGGCAGGATTTCATCCGGACCGCCCGCGCCAAGGGGCTGACGGGGCACGGAACAATCACCCGGCACGCGCTGCGCAACGCGCTGATCCCGGTGATCACCGTGATGGGGCTCAACTTCGGGTACGTACTCGGCGGGACGGTGATTACCGAGTCGGTGTTCTCGATGCGCGGGATGGGATCCCTGGTCGTGAGCTCGATCCTCGACCGGGACTATCCGGTGGTGCAGGCCGGGATCCTGGTCCTGGCCCTCAACTTCGCGTTGGTGAATCTGCTGGTGGACCTTGCCTATGCAGTCGCCGATCCCCGCGTCCGCTACGCATAGGTGACCGCGAGGGACTCGTGCGCCGCGTCCTGCGCCATCATTCGGCCCTGGTCGGCCTCATCGTTGTCCTGGCAGAGGTCTCCCTCGCACTGCTTGCCCCCCGGGTCGCCTCCTTGCCGCCCAGCGTGCAGGACCTCCGCGGCCGGCTGGCGCCGCCCGGCGTGGCGCGACATTTCCTCGGCACCGACGAACTCGGCCGGGACATCCTGAGCCGCCTCGTGTATGGCGCCCGCATCTCGTTGGCCGTCGGCGTCCTCGTGGTGGGCGTGGCCGCAGGGATCGGGGTCCCGGCCGGCGTGGTGGCGGGCTACCATCCTCGCTGGGATGCGCCGATCATGCGGATGACGGACCTGATGATGGCCTTTCCCGGCATCCTCCTCGCGCTCGTCGTCGTCGCGATCCTGGGGCCGGGTCTCTGGCAGGCGATGCTGGCGGTGGGAATTCAGTCGGTGCCGGTGTTCGTCCGCCTGACCCGTGCGTCGGCCCTGACCGTGCGGGAGCTCGACTACATTCAGGCCGCCTCGGCCGTCGGGGTGCCGGATGTCCGCATCCTCGCCCGGCACGTGCTCCCGAACTCACTCCCCCCGATCCTGGTCCAGGCGACCTTCAGCATGGCGACGGCCATCATCACGACGGCGTCATTGAGCTTTCTTGGGCTCGGCGCGCAACCGCCGTCGCCCGAGTGGGGGGCGATGCTGGCCACCGGCCGCGTGAACATGTACCTCGCGCCGCACGTCACGTTGTTCCCCGGGCTGGCGATCTTCGTCACCGTGCTCGCGTTCAACTTGTTGGGAGACGGTCTCCGGGACTTGTTGGATCCCCGCCTCCGAGGCGTGGTGTAACGAGGAGACACCTCCGGAAACGAGAAGTGGCTTTTGACCCCAAGCTCGAAACACGCTGCACCGGGAGGGAGGGACGCATGCCGCGACTTCGCTACGATCTCGAGGCCAGAAAACCGTATCTGGTGCCGGAGTTCAGCGACGCCGAGTACGATCGGAGAATCGCCGCGCTCTGCGCCGGCATGGCCGCGGAAGGATTCGATGCGCTCTGCGTGTCTGGGAACGCGGCATCCCCGTCGGCGATCCGGTATCTCACCAACTACGTCCCGGCGTTCGGGAGCGCCTTTGTCGTGGTGCGCCATGACGGGACCGTCACGGTGACGACCGATGCGCTCCTGCACGGGGAGCCGATGCACTCGATGATCTGGGCGTGTCGCGTCGCCGATGTCCGGGCCGCCCGGGGCCCCGTCTACGGAGGGTCGGCGGACGAGGTCGCCGTGCTCGCGGCCGACGCGGCCACGGGCGCCGCCCGCATCGGATTGATCGGGAGCCCCATCCTGCCGTTCGCGCTCCACGCAGCCCTCGTCGCGCGCCTGCCCGGCCTCCGGCCGGCTGATCACCTCCTGAGCTCGATTCGCCTGCTCAAGAGCGACGAGGAGGTCGCCAAGATGCGGGAAGCCGGGCGGATCGCCGACGTCGCGATGGGTGCGGTGTTTCAGGCACTCCGCGCCGGCGCTCAAGAAACCGAAGTCGCTGCGGCTGGCGTGGAGCGGCTGCACGCCCTCGGCGCTCGCGAGGGGTTTGCCACCTGCGTCGTCGGAGGGGCTCAGGCGGGGCTCAAACACGGGACGCCGAGGCGGCGGGTGCTCGTCGGGAGCGAGATGGTGTTCATCGATTTGGGGGCCGCCTTCGACGGCTATATGTCGGACGTGAGCCGGTGCACGGTAGTGGGGACGGCCGAGGGAGCAGGGCTGACCGCGCTCAATGTCGGGCTCGATCTGTACCGCGCCGGGTTGGAGGTGATGGGCCCCGGCCGGACCATCGACGATGTGTCGAATGCGTTGCTGGCCGTGGTCCGCGGGACGAAGTTCGAGCAGTACTACTGCCCGGGTGGGTTCGGACACGGCATCGGGATGTCGGTGATTGAGACACCCGGGCTGTACGCGGGGAATCCCACCGAACTCCGGCCGCGGATGACCCTCGCGTATGAGCCGATGGTCGTCATCGAGGGCCTTGGGACCGGTGTGGTCGAGGACACCCTCCTCATCACCGAGACCGGTTTCGAGCGGCTGACGCAGTACCCGGTTGTGACATGGTCGTCACGATGATGTCGCAGGGGGAGCGGTGATGGCACGGGTCGCGTTCTTTGGGGTCGGGCAAATGGGGGAACCGATGGCGGGGCATCTGGTGTCTAATGGGCACGCCCTCGTGCTGGTCGCCCACTGCCGCCGCGCGGGCGTCGAGCGCCTCGTGGGAAAAGGGGCCGCTGAGGCGTCGGACGCCGCGGAGGCCGTACGGCGCACCGACATCGCGATCATGATGCTGCCCACGGCCGATGAGGTGGAAGAGGTGCTCTTCGAGCCCGGCCGGGCGGCGGCCGCCATGGCGCCCGGGTACACCGTGATCGACATGGGGACAAGTTTTCCACCGCAGACCCGCCGGGTAGCGGCCCGGGTGGCGGAGCGCGGCGGCCGGTTCCTCGACGCCCCTGTGACCGGGGGCCCGGAAGGGGCGCAGGGCGGAACCCTGACGATCATGGTGGGAGGGGACGAAGCGACGTTGGAGTCGGTGCGGCCGCTCCTTGCGGCGATGGGATCGTCGATCTTCCATTTTGGGGGGATTGGAGCCGGCCACACCGCGAAGCTCGTGCAAAACATGATCGGCATCGTGAGCTCCGCGGCCATCGCGGAGGGTTTCGCGCTTGCCGCCGCGGCAGGGTTGGACGTCGAGAAGGTCTACGAGATGCTGGCTTCGAGCACGTCCGCGAGCCCCGCGCTTCGGTCCATGGTCCCCAAAGTGTTCGCGCGCGCGTTCGACCAGGTCAACTTCCGGCTCGACCTGGCGTACAAGGACATCCGTCAGGCCACCCAACTGGCGCGCGAGATGACCGTCCCGCTGCCGGCGGCAAACGGCGCGACCGAGCTACTGCAACTGGCGCGAGCGCTCGGCTTCGGCGCGCAGGACAGCACGGCAGTGATCCAGGGACTCGAGACGATCTTGAAGCTCGAAGTCAAAGGAGGCGGCGGCTCCTAGTCGCCGCCTCACGCGTGCGCATCTGCGCCCTAGACCTTTGGGGTCTTGGCCATCCCGACGATCTCGTTGGTCATGACCTCCTCGACCTGAACCGGCCGGGACGTCTCGTTGAGGGTCATGTAGACTTCGCTGAGGTCCTTCCATACCTGGGCGTCCATCCACCCCCAGCCGTGCTGCTTGGTCTCGATCGAGGTGAGGAAGGGGATCTCGTTCTGCCACGTCTTGAGCTCGAGTGCCCGGTCCAGGCCGGTCGTGTGGCGGAGCAGGCTGTCGATGGACTCCTCGGGATGCTGCGCCGCGTACATCCAGCCACGCGCGCTCGCGCCGAGGAACCGGGCCAAGACGTCCTTCCGATCGCGCAGGGCCTGATCGGTCGCGAAATAGGTGAGGGCGTACATGCGGATCCCGAGATCCCAGAGGCGGAAGTAACTGACGTTCCCCGCCGATTGCGCCGCATCCATCTGCGCGGAGTTGATCAGCCACCCAGTGATGACGTCGACTTGATGGGTGACGAGCGGGGTGCTGTCGCCCCCCACCGCGAGCACTTTCACCTTGTCCTTGGGAATTTGATACTTCGTCAGCACGGCGTCCAAGAGCGGCCGGGCGGTTGGTTGAATGCCGATCGTCTTGCCGACGAAATCGTGGGGCGTTCTGATCCCCGACTTGGCAAAGAAGATGAAGGCGAACGGATGGCGCTGCAGGGCGGTGCCAAAGGCTTTGATCGGCACGCCCCGGCTGCGTGCGATCAGCATCGTGGAGATCGACGCGGCGTTCCCCAACATCGTCCCGCCGCCGGCCACGATCTGGACCGGGTCGATCGCCGGTCCCCCGGGCTGGATCTTGAGATCGATGCCCGCCTCCTTGAAGAACCCCTTATCGAGCGCCGCGAAATCTCCGGCCATCTGCGAGTTGGCGAGCCATCCCAGCTGCTCGCCGACGGTCGTGAGGCCCTGGGACTGCGCCTGACCCGCGCTCCCCGCGACGCCTCCGCCCGCCAGCGCGAGGCCGAGGGCCCCAGTGCGGGCCAGGAACGCACGACGTCCCATCCCCTGTGCCACCAGCGTGATCCCGTCGTATGTCATCCGACGTCCCTCCTCCCATTCGTGACCGCTCGTAACGCGAACACGACCGTCCTGCTAGACGGCGGCTCCCGACCCCCGGATGCCCGAGGATGCGACGCGCGCGCCCGCGACGGCGGCGACGAACCGCCGCACCCGCTCGGGATCCACCGGATTGGTGATGATGTCGTCGACCTTGGCATGATATCCGAAGATCGAGCCGTCGACGAGCGCGACCGTCTCCGCGGTGGTCTCGCGCATCCCGCTCCCGAGGAGGACGGGGACGTCGGGGACGGCCGCGCGGACCTCGAGGATATCCTCGCGCCGGGGAGGATCCCCGCTCTCCTCGCCCGAGACGATCAGCGCATCCGCGAGACCCCGCTCCGCGGTGTCGCGCGCCACGATCCCCAAGGGACGCCGCGCCAGCGGGGCGCCGTGCTTGCAATAGACGTCCGCGAGAATCAAAAGGTGGTCGGCGCCCAGCGCGCGCCGGTACCGGAGGGCGAGATGCGCCGGTGCCTCGATGATGCCCTGGTCGGTCACCAGCGCGTCGGTGAGAACGTTGAGGCGGATGAAGCGGCCCCCGACCGCCAGCGCCACGGCCAGCGCGGCCTTCCAGTCGTTGCGGAGCACGTTGATCCCGACCGGCAGGTCCCCGGCCACCCGCACGACCTCCTTGGCGATGACCGACATCGCGGCGACCGTTTCCGCCTCCACGTGGTCCGGGTAGAAGGGGTTGTCGTTGAAGTTTTCGACGATCATCCCGCCGGCGCCGCCGCGCCGGATCGCCTCGGCATCGGCCAGGGCCGCGTCCACCACGGGCACGAGACGGCCCCCATACCGAGGCGCGCCGGGAAGGGGATGCAAATGGACCATGCCGAGCACCACCTTGTCTTGGGAGAACACGGTGCGAAACCGCGCCCGGCTCATACCGCCCCCTCAGCCCGTAGCCGCTGAATGTCCTCCCGACTGTACTCCGCTTCGGCCAGCACGTCGTCGGTGTGCTCCCCGAGTTCCGGAGGCGGAAGGCGAAGTTGTCCGGGTGTCTCAGACAGCTTGATGGGGATCCCGATGGTGCGGAATCGGCCGAGGACGGGATGGACTACCTCCACCACCATCTCGTTATGGCGTACCTGGGGGTCGGCGACGGCCTGGTCCAGACTCTGCACCGGTGCGCAGAGGAGATCCTGGCCTTCGAGCCGGGCCAGCGCCTCGGCCTGCGTGAGCTCGGCGAACCGGCGGCGAAAGATCGCCTGCAGTTCGTCCCGGTGCGCGAACTGGGCGGCTTCGGTGGCAAACCGTGGATCGTCCCCCAGCGGCGCGAGATCCAGGGCCCGGCAGATATCGCCCAGAGGGTCGACCTTGAACGCGCCGATCATCACGATCCACCCTCCGTCGAAGGTACGAAACGTGCCGTTAAGCGGCATCGCGATCCAGTTGATGACCTGCCCCGCGTTCATCAGCGCCGTGGCTTCCTGCTGCTGCATGTAGAGCATCGCGTCCAGCAGCGAGGCGGTGACCAGTTGCCCGCGCCCGGTTTTCTGCCGCGCGAGCAGCGCCATGAGGATGCCCTGCACGAGGAGCATTCCGGCGGCACAATCGCAGATCGCGGTGCTGAACGGTTCCGGGGGGGCATTGGACTCCGCGCGCCGCAGTAGGGCGCCCCCGAGCGCCTGCGCCAAAATATCCTGGCCCCCTTTTTTCACATACGGGCCGCTCAGGCCGTACCCGCTGCCCACCGCATAGATCAGACGCGGATACCGCCCGCTGAGCTGCTCGTACCCGAACCCGAGCCGTTCCATGGTGCCTGGGCGGAAGTTGTGTACGAGGACGTCGGCGTCCGTGAGCAACCGCTCGAGCGCCATCCGGCCCGCCGGGTTCCGCAGATCGATGGTGACGCCGCGCTTGTTCCGGTTACTGGCCAGGAAGACGTAACTGACCCCGTTGGAGTGCGCCAGCGTCGATCTCGTGTAGTCGCCCTGCCCGGGGCGCTCGATCTTGATCACGTCCGCCCCGAAGTCGCCGAGCATCTGCGTCGCCACGGGCCCCAGGGTGATCTGCGTGAGGTCCAGGATCCGCACGCCATCCAGAGGCAGCGGACCTCCCTCGGTCATCACCGGCGCCTCCATGCGGGACTGCGCTTCTCTCGGAAGGCCTGAACCCCTTCCCGGGCATCTTCGGAGGCGACGGCCTCGAGGACGCGGCGCGGGAACCACCGGGGGGCGGCCCACGTGGGCAGGTCCTGCGCGGCGAGCGCGACCTGCTTCGTCGCCTCGACGGCAAGCGGGGCGCACGCGACGATGTCGGCGGCCCAGCGATCCGCGGCCTGCAAGAGATCCTCCCGCGGCACCACCTCATTCACCAATCCCGCGCTCTCGGCTGCCTGGGCGCTGATCCGGCGCCCCGTGAGGAGCAACCCCATGGCGATCTTGAGAGGAACCTGGCGCGCCAGGAGCGTGATGCCGGCGTCGAGCGCCATCCTACCGACGCGAGGTTCCGGAAATCCGAATTCGGCGTGCTCGGCGGCGATGATGAGATCGCAGCCCAGCGCGAGCTCGAACCCGCCGCCGAGGGCCAGCCCGTTGACGGCGGCGATCACGGGTTTGAAGAGGTCGCGACGGAGCGAGAGCCCTCCCGCGCCCAGCGGCGGCCCCCCCGTGAGGTAATCGAGCCCGCTCGCGTCCCCGGCGTCCTTCATGTCGGCGCCGGCACAGAACGCCCGCGATCCCGCTCCCGTCAGCACCGCCACCCGCACGTCGGGATCGTCGCGGACCTCGTCCCAGACGCCCGCGAGGGCGTCGTGCGCCGCGCGGTTGAGCGCGTTCAGGACGTGCGGCCGGTCGATGGTCACGCGGGCGATGGGCCCATCTTTCCGGTACCGTACGCCGGCTCCGGCTCGCGGGTCTTCCGGCATCGTCACGCGCCTCCTGTGGCGGCGATCCCGGCGGCTCCCGCCGGAGCGGGGGACCCCAGATCCATCCCCTGCGCCAGAAGGCGGCGTTGGAGGGCTCCCACGTCAACCGCCCTCGGTTCACCCCCCGCCGCTACCGCCATCGCCGCGGCGGTCCCCGCGGCCTCGCCCATCACCATGCACGGCGGGATCTCCCGGCTCAACTTTTGTGCCTCGGACGTGGCGGAGAAGCAGCGGCCGGTAACGAGGAGCCCGTCGATCCCCTTCGGCAGCATGCACCGGTACGGCATGAAGTAATCCCGGCCCCGGCCGATGACATCGGGGAACTGCCGGCGTCCGGCGACGTCCTCCTTGGTCAGCACGTACTCGCCCTCGAGGAGCCGGGTCTGCCGGACGCCCGCCTGCGGTGCAGCGTCCAGGATGTAGGCGTGCTCGAACCCCGGCATGTTGGCCCGCACCCAGACGACGGCCTTCGTGAACCGCTGCCGTGCCTCAGCTTCGAGGTGGGTGAGGTCCTCGACGGACAGGCCGTTCAGGCCATGCAGGTGCGGACAGTTGCACCAGATGATCCCCTCCCGGGGCGTGCGCAGCCACCAGAAGTCCCAGGAGCCTCCGATGATGCGTTTGACTGTGGCGTTGAGTTCACGGGCCTCGCCGGGATGCTCCCGCTCGAACCGGATCGCCCGGTCCACGTCGACGGCCGCGAGCCGGTGCACGAGCGTCAGCATGTACGTGCCATGGACGAACGGTGCGCCAGCGCTCGCGAAGACGTCCCCGTCGCCGGTCGCATCGATGAACACCCGCCCCGCGATCGCCTGCCGCCCGGCCTTCGTCTCCATCACGACGGCGCTCAGGCGGCCATCCTCGACGATCGCCCGCGAAAACCACGAGTGCATCCGGAGCGCCACCCCGGCCTCGGCCGTCATCTCGAGCGAGATCTGCTTCCAGCACTCCGGGTCGAACGATGCGCCGTATGTTGTGGGATGCGGCGTGGTTCGTGCGTAAAAATCTTCGAACCCCCACCGCGCCCAGCGCCACCAGAGCTCGACGTCCTGCTTGAAGCACTCCTCGAGCGGCGGGGTGACGGCCCCGCCCGCGGCGACCATGCGGTCGACGATCTCCTGCGCGATGCCGGCGACGGTCTTCCCGTGGCGGTCGCACATGTCATCCAGCAGGACGACCATGCCGCCCGACGCCATGCCGCCGAGGTATCCGTATCGTTCGAGCAGCAGGACCCTGCTCCCATTGCGGGCGGCGGCGACCGCCGCCGCGAACCCCGCAGGCCCGCCTCCCACGACCACCACATCGGCCTCGGCGACCACCGGGGTCTCCACGGCTGCCTCGCGCACCGTCTTCATGATCCGCTCTCCTTCATGAGTCGGCGCCGACCCCGGAGGGTTGCCGCCACGAGATCGCATACCGCTCGAGGATCGAGATCGCCCCGAACAGCGCGAGCGCCAGGGCCGAGGCGACGGCCATCGTCGCGTAGAGGAGCGGGGTGCGGTAGTCATAGGTCGCCGCCACGATGAGGTACCCGAGGCCGGAGTTCGAGCCGATCCATTCCCCGACGATCGCGCCGAGCAGGCTCGCGGTGCTCGCGATTCGCAGCGCCGAGAACAGGTACGGGAGCGACGTCGGCCACCGCAGGTACCGGAACACTTCCCACCGGCTGGCC